>NZ_JTEO01000003.1 GCF_024500045.1 Methanolobus chelungpuianus | reverse complement strand
TGTACAGCTGCAACAACAGCGTCCTTCTTGCAGGAAACGATCGCATCAGAAAGCTTCTTGAACGTTTCTTCTTTGCTCATTCTCATACACCTCGTGTGTTTTATGATTTTGTATTATACTCCATTCGTGTAATGGATCAGCAGTTAAGGCAAGCCATGGCAAATATTTATATGTACCGTTTGAGAGTGGTATATAAACCTTACTCTAAACCGGCCTAAATATGTACTATAAATATTTATCCCTTATACTTGCATAAACCTGATCTCTAACAAATGGAGCAATAAATTGAACTACAGAACATTTGCCGGTAGTATTGGTCACTACCGGCAGATGTTTACTGTATTTGACTATCTATCTACTCACTTATTCTACATCTGTTCCATCAGAACTGGGAAACAAAGGTCCTTGCCTGCCATAGTGCGAGTATTGCAATAATGAGGATGACTACCATCCACATTACTTCTGCAGCAGGCACAGGAGAATTAACCCAGTAAGCATTGTAAGCTTCCATTGCAGCTTGTGTTTGTACCATTTCGGGTCCCTCCTTACACATACATCAGACAGGCATCTGCGGCCCTGGTTTTCCCGAAGTCGGTGATCACATACTTGTGCAGGAGGAAACCTTTCTTGTAAATTCCCTCTTCATCGACCTTGGCATCTACATCCTTGAGCAGTCCGCCTGAAGCCAGTTCTATCAGATCGAAATTGATCGAGTCCCTCTGGAAATCTCCCTTGAGGTTGTACTCTTTCTGTATCTGCCTGACGATCTCATAGTTCCAGGCTCCTCCATTCTTGTTACAGAGCTCAAGTATCCTGAATTTTATCGGACGGTTTCCTGTCATTTACTCACCTCTCAATGATTCCATCTGACCGGTGTCCTCAGAGAACATGACCGAGCTTCCGATGAGACAGAGAGCGCCTCCTACAAGGATCGTCCATGAAGGAATGTCCCCGAAGAAGAGAGCAATGAACACCACTGCGAAAAGACCGTAGAGGTTACCTATGCCCTGTCCCCTGCCCACGCCAATAAGAGGGAAAGACTTGTACCACGTCACATAACAGAAACCGAAGGTAATTCCTGCAAAGACCAGCACAAGCAGTGTGAGCGGCTCAAATACTAGCAGTGCGTACTTTATCATTGGGAAACCGGCGATCGCAAGGAGTGGGACCGCAATGATCCACCATATAATGTTTTCGCCAAGGAACCTGAGAGTAAGTCCAACGTCCGGCTCTGCAATATCAAGCCCTTTGCCTGCGATTGCACCCTCAATGCCCCAGCCGACAGCAGCCATCAGGCCACCAATATAACCTATCCACGCAACGTTGCCTGTTCCAAGCTCAGTTAGCAGGCCACCACCAAAGATTGTTATACCTCCGAGGATGATGAACCCTATGCCCATAAAGGCGCGTTTGGATATCTTTTCGCCATACCATTGTGACGCAAGGATAGAACCAACAACAGGATACGCCAGTGCTGCAACAGCCGCAAAAGCACCTCCGACAAAACCCATGGCAATGAAGGAACCCAGAATAGCCATAGGGCCACCGAAAATAGAAGCCATGAAGAACCACTTGGAGCATGGCTTGAATTCCTTGAGGGTTCTCTTCATTTCTCCGAACTTGCCCAGAGCTCCGTTCCATACCATAAGGGCCAGGATAACTGTAAGTGCGTTAAAAGCAGTTATCAGAACAGCAGTTATTACCAGCGAAATAGCATCACCATTAGTTGCGGCTATTTCACCATACATCTCATCAAAAGGATTAAGTACCCAGACAACGGTACCGGGTATGTACCAAAGACCCCAGAGAATGGCACAGAAGAGAGCCCACATAAAACCCTTTCTGATCCTTCTCTGGTGTTCTTGCTTTTTTAATGATTGCAAATCCATACTACTACCTCCTACATTATTTCCAACCTTTCCGGATTCGTTATATTATATCTGTAATATACGGGAATGAACCCGCCAATGGGGATACAAAAGATGAAACATCACGGAATTTAATGCAATGACACCTATCCGGAATCCCGGATGCAGGCATTACTGCCATAATAATGAAATTAGCCGGATATTCTGCAGCCTCATACATGATAGTAACCTGTCCATGGTGGATCATCTTATTGAGGTGCAAATAAATGTTAAAGGGAAGGACCCAAAGCACCTTCTTCACAAGGGAAGACATTCACAATGTGCGCAATGGAGGCAGAGGATGCAGACAAAGTCCGCATCCCTGCTAACTGACCACTTGTGCGATCAGAATATTGCGTTGAGTTTGTTTACTACGTCTGTTGCATTCTCGCCGTAGATGTCAGCACCGATCTTCTTTGCCCAGTCCAGGGTAACAGGTGCGCCGCCGACCATTGTCTTCAGTGAGCCACGGACGCCTGCTTCCTTGAGCTGTTCTTCGATCTGGATCTGGTTGACCATGGTTGTTGTCATCAGTGCGGATGAAGCAACTACCTGGGCTCCGACCTGCTTTGCCTTCTCTACAAAGGTCTTTATGGGTACATCCCTGCCAAGGTCAAATATCTGGTAACCTTCGATCTTGAGCATGGTTGCAACGATATCCTTTCCGATGGAGTGGATGTCGCCTTCAATGGTGCCTATTACGACCTTGGCTTTGCTCTTGGTCTCTCCGCCAAGTTTCTCGAGCGCAGGAGTAAGTACTGCCACTCCGGCGTTCATTGCTTCGGATGCTGCGATGACATGAGGAAGGAAGAGTGTGCCTGCCTCGAACTGTTCACCTATCTCGTTCATTGCCGCAGTGTAACCATCCTGGATAACCTCTGCAGGGTTTATTCCGGCAGCCAGGGATTCCTCAGCTGCTTCTGCTGCAGCGTCTTCGTCAAAATCTAAAATTGCTGCTTTTGCTTTTGCGATAATCTGTTCTTTTGTTGCCATAATTGTAACCTCCTTATGCGCCCCTGAATGCCTTGTCAGCCTTGTCAACGATGGCCTTCATGTCCTTGAGCAGGTCAGCGTCTATTGGTGCAACTTCGTGGTTCTTCATGATGTCAACGACCTTCTCGTGAGCCACTGTTGCAATGTCCTTTGCGCCAGCCATTTCCCAGTCGCCGTACATCATTCTGTCAATGAGCTTCGGGCTGGATGGCAGGTCTATGTTCTTTCTTGTGGTCTTGTGTGCAAGGAAGTTCTTCCCGATACCTACCTGTTCGATCGCTTCAACTGCCAGAGTCTCTTCATTTACAGGGATTCCTTCCATTGCTTTCTTTGTCATGGAGATCATGTCGTTATCAAAGACAAGCTGCTCGAGTGAGAATGTCATACCAAGTTCAAGCATACCTGCACCGTACAGGGTGTTAGCACCTGAGAAAGCGGGGAGAAGCGTGGTCATCGTCTTCTCATGGCCAGCCTGGCCATCAGGTATCTTGGCATCAGACTACGAACCGGCCACGAAGGTGGGGAGGCCATAGTACTGACCGAGCTTTGCAACAGCCGCACTGATAAGACCGAGTTCAGGTGAACCGACCGGTGCAGTGCCCTTCTTCAGGTCGAAGGTTGTTGTTGAGCTTCCGTACCATACCGGTGCGCCTGGCTGAACCAGCTGGGCGAGCACGATACCTGCGAGTACCTCTGCATTGTGTGTGACGAGGGTACCTGCAAGGTGTACCGGAGAGGAACCGCCGGCCATAGCCATGCTGAGTACGTTAACAGGTGTACCGAACTTTGCACCCTTCATAATGACCTGGCAAGCGTTGACACTGAGCTCCAGCGGGCTTGTCGGGCATACGAGTGTTGAGAACAGGGGTTTCTTGCGTGCTTCCTCAGCGTCTCCACCGTAGTATGCTACAGCGATCTGCTGATAGTATTCCACGTTCTCGCCCACTGGGTCGATGTGGTGGAAGTGCTTTGTGGTGTTCATCAGGGGGGTCAGTGTCTCGTGGACATCCTGTGCACCCTTACCTGCCCAGTCCCTTGCGGAAACTGCAAGTGAGTAGTAGTTGATGTTCTCTGCCCAGTCACAGATCTTTGCTGTGTCTGCAAGGTCCTTCTCTGTTGAGTCAACAGTTGTGTACTTGCCAGGTGCCTGGTAGTTGCACATCTTGACACCGGTACCGAAGCAGGTCCAGTGTACCTTTCCTTTGTGTTCCTGTTTGACGTTGTTCTTCTTGTCACGTCCCCAGAGGACGAACTTTGAAGGGCAGTCGAGTAATGCCCTGTTAACTACGTATTCAGGGATCTTTACTATCTGGGTCTTTTCGTCAACCAGACAGCCGCCTTCCTTAAAGACAGCCCTGGCCGCAGCGTCTGAGACCTGGATACCGGTGTTTATAAAAACATCCATTGTAGCGTAGTGAAGAGCCCTGAGATCATCCTCAGAGAAGAGCTCCAGACTTATGCCTTCCAATGGCCTTCTACCTGGAAAAAGTTGTCTTACCATATCTTAACCTCCAATTTATATAAATATTGAACTTCCCGGACATTGACAAAATATCCGGTGGGGATTCAACATGCTTTCCAGCATTGTTCTCCTAAAAAGGAGGTACTGTTCTTTAGTATATAAATGTTGCGTCTTTATGTAGTATATATATTTTCCTATGGAGGAGGTTTAAGTCTTCATATATAAAGATAACGAGAATACCCCCGGACCACATAATTCAACCAGCTAGAAGAGCGCCCAAAACCAGGGGCAATTAAAATGATACATCACTTAATGTTATTAACAGAGTTAGATGATATATATAGATTTCCCATAAGTGAAGAGATATAACTTGTATAAGAACATATCGGATCAAAGTTTACCTGTTACAAGAAAACGGCAGGTATAGAGACATGGCCGTTTTCTTGAGAAGCTATTATCTTTTCAGAGAAAAGACTGCTTTTGCTAATGTAATATATTTAATTTCATGAAAATCAGAGCTTATACGCATAGATTTTGCTCTAAAGATAAGAGAATATAGCGCTTTGACTAACAATAGAAGGCATGCAGCAGGTTACCTATGTTAACACCGTTAAGAACATTGCGAAATGTATATATATTCAACCGGGGCATCTGCTCTACCATACGATAGAAAAACCTATATCGCAAGGAAGGAACCAAAACATGAAATACAGCCTTGGTATTGACGCAGGAGGAACATATACAGATGCAGTCCTGCTACGGGATTCGGATGAAACTATCATTTGCACCGGCAAAGCCCTGACAACGTATCCTGACCCCCTTGAAGGCATCAGGAAAGCCATTGACAGACTGGGATCAACCTACCTCAAGGATGTCAGGACGGTTTCTGTTTCCACTACACTCTCTACGAACAGTATACTTGAGGGAACAGGCTTTCCAGTAGCCCTGGTACTTATAGGGGATTATGATGTCATGAAGGATTTGCCGACAAAACACTACATAAAGGTGGCAGGCGGGCATGATTTCAATGGAACGGAAACTGAGGCTGTGGATATTGGATCCATCATGGGTTTCGCATTATCTGTAAAGGACAAGGTATCAGCATTTGCAGTATCGTCTTTTTTCAGTGTGAGAAACCATGAGCATGAGCTTGCGGCCAAAGAAGCTATCGTGGAACTTACAGGCCTGCCTGTAGTATGTGGCCACGAGCTTTCCCAGGACCTTGGCGCATTTGAGAGGGCTGTAACCGCATTCCTGAATGCCCAGCTGATACCCGTGACAGAACGGTTCATGCATACGGTGGAAAAGGAGATCCGCTCAAGGGGAATGGATGCAAAGGTCTTCATGCTCAAATGCGACGGATCTGTCATAGGTATCCAGAGCGCCCTGAAAAAACCGATAGAATCAATATTCTCGGGGCCTGCAGGAAGTCTTGTGGGCGCTGCGTTCCTGGCAAACAGAAGTACCTGCGCAGTCATCGATGTGGGCGGGACCAGTACGGATATCTCCGTCATCTATGACGGAGTGCCGGAAATGAGCGATGAAGGAGCTGTTGTAGGAGGATGGAAGACAAGGGTCAAGGCAATAAAAATGGAAACCTCTGCAATGGGAGGTGACAGCCACATATGGGTCAAGGGAGAGAGCATACACTTTGAACCAAGAAGGGTTATCCCGCTATGCCGCGCTGCCAGCCTGTACCCCGGTTTCCTTGAGCAGCTGAAAACAAATCCCATGCCCTCAAAGATCCGCCTTGGGATAAACTACCAGCCCACCAAGTTCTATCTGCGTACAGGGTACAGGGCCATTGAGATCAGCAAGGAGGAGGAAGAAACACTAAGCGCCATCAGTGAGGGACCCACATCCACATCAGAGATATTTGACAGGATCAAAAGATACCCTTCAAGCGCATCACTTGACAGCCTGATAAAAAAGAGGCTCATCCAGGCCATTGGTTTTACCCCCACTGATGCCCTCCATGTGCTGGGAGAATATACAGAGTGGGACACCGAAGCAGCCTTGACAGGCGCAAAGCTTCTCGGATCACTGGCCTGCATGGAACCTTTTGACTTTGCATATCAGATAAAAAAAGAGTTCGCAAAGAACATGGCAGCTAACATAATCTCTTTTTTCCTTGAAAAGGTACCCAAAAAAGAGATCAGGGGAATATTCGATGTACAGTCCCCGGTGAAGTTCAAGCTTGATGTCCCCATAGTGCTTATAGGAGGACCTGTAGCTGCTTTTGTCCGGGATATCAGAGAGATGGTCGATGCCGAGATCATACTGCCTGCCAACTATGAAGTAGGCAACGCCACAGGAGCTCTGGCTGCAAAGGGAATACGGCGTGCTGAAATACTCATCAGGCCTGCCTCAATGGCCGCTCCTGAGTGGGAGTTCCTGGTGTTCTCAGAGATGGGAAGAAGCAGCTTTTACGATTACCACGAGGCACTTGACTATGCCGTGGACCTTGGAGAGAAAATGATACTTGAATACATGAAGGATGCCGGGATGGATTCAAGCCAGATATGCATAGATATCAAAAAGGATGAAATAATACCCAAGGGCTGGACAACACCCATGGAAACAAAGCTCGTGATCATGGGAACAGGGAATCTCAATGGCAACTGACAGCAAACCACCGATCCGGAAACGAGATCATGAGACTGAATAGTCGTTGATCTCCTTTTCCATCTTTATCTCGCGCTTTTCCTCCATTCCAGGATTCTGCACTATGGAGGCTGTGGCTATCAGGACATCCTGACCACCCCAGTCACCGATGGTGAACTTGGTCTTGACAGGAACAAGTGTCCCTTCCTTGCTCACAAGAGGTATCTCACAATGTGAGGACTTGTTCTCCATGATCTCATCAAGGTTGGAGAGCACATCATCCTCCCAGCCCGGAGGATAGAGCAACAGGAAATCCTTCATATACAGGTCCCTGTCCTCATATCTCAGATGCCTGTGCAGGGTCTTGTTTGTGTGCAGTATCTTACCCTCCAGGTCCATTATGAAGACCAGTTCATCGAGGGCATCCAGCAGCGAACGGAGATGATTCTTGTTTTTCTGGACACCGGAGTCGTTTTTCATGTTGGAGATAATGATACCGACCTGATTGGAAATGGTCTCTATGAGGTTCCTGGAATTTGCAGGGATCTCCAGATCCTTGTGGGACCCGAGTGCGATGGCAGCAACCAGTTCGTCGTTGAACTTCACAGGGATAAAACCCATCGCCTGCATGCCTTCAAACCCGAGATCCTCTCCGGGAAGCATGGCATTGATCTCAGAGAAGTACTTATAAACAGGATAGCCTGTCATGAAAAGGCGGGCAAGTATGGTATTTGAAGAGAAATGGGAAAGGCTCTTTAAAAAGCGCTCGGAGAGGCCACGGGAGGCGGTAAGATTGAACTCACCTGTCTTCTCATCCACCAGATAGATCATACCACTATCTATCGCCTTTGTCTCCAGTGTGAACTCCAGCACTCTCTCGAAGGTCTCCTGCAGGTTATCCGTGGCGCCAAGGACATTGTCAAGATCGCATTCAAGGCGCATGAAGCTATTTGCCTGCTTACGTTCGGTAATATCCACAATGATACCCTGCAAATAGTCAGCGATGCCGTTCTTATTGTAATGGATCATCGTTCTTTCGTCCACCCATCTTACCTGGCCTGATCTTGTCAGTACCCTGTACTCCTGGCTGAAGTCGGAGAAACCGGCTTTGGAGGCCCTGTCCACTTCCTGGCGTACCCTGTCGAGGTCAGAAGGATGAATGATATCACCGTAAAGGATCTTCCCTGATGTGAAGTCCTCTACCTTGTAACCGAACTGGGAGATGTTATCTGATACGAACTCCACAGGCCAGTCCTTTTCAGGACGCCAGAGGAAGACAACGGCAGGGCTTGAGCTCATGACAGATTCAAGCACCCTGCGCATCCTCAGGGCTTCGATCAGTATGTCATTGCTGTTCTTATACTGGACGAGCTTCCACATGCCCTCCATAAGCAGGGTAAGCTGCCTGACATCAGATTCGTTATAATCGGAATCCTTGTTCGCAACGCTTACAAGAGCAACTATTTGCTCGCTCTCGAATATCGGTATGGTAACATGGCGGGTAAGGACCTCGCTTGAGCCGGAAAAATCATCCTCGGGTTCTGAAGCATAGTTCCTGTTGACAATGACAGGCTTGCGTGCACGTATGGCCTCACCCCAGAAGCCGTTAAAACGTATGGGATGCACGAAGGGCTCCTCGTTCACCGAGAGCACGTCCTTCCCCTGATAGGGCCATCGGTAGGTTTCCAGTACATTCTCATCTTCATTGAGGAATTCCAGGTAACCGATCTTGCTGCCTGTGAGCTCCACAGCCTTCTGTATGGTGAACTCTGCAATATCGGGCATCGGGGAATCCTGCATCTGGTGAAGCTCCAGGAGCGCCTCAAGGCGTGTTTCATTGAGGCGGATAAGCTCTTCTGCCTGCCTGCGCTCTTCTGTGTCTTCGATTATACCAATGCCTCCCAGGAGAGAACCGTCATCTGACATTATGGGAGTGAAACTTGCCTTTGCAAAGACCTGTTTTCCGCTTATCACCGAAAGATGACTGCCTTCATAATGACCCTGGTTGCCCAGGAAAACCATCTCAACTGCTTCCTTAAGGCTTTCATCGGATAGCTTTGAAAGGACATTGAAGCCTATTATTTTGCTCACAGGAGCCTTGAGGACCCTTGCGCAACTTTCGTTGCAGTGGGTTACGACACCGTTCTCATCAAAATAGAGTATGCCCACCGGCGATTTCTCAAATATGGTCTGGTATTTTTTCCCGGTCTCCATCAAGGCCCTTTCTGTTCTTTCAAGTTCGGTATTATCGATGATAATACCCTGAAAATGAGTGATGTTCCCTTCACTGTCACGCTTTATGAATGATCTCTCTGTCACCCAGCGTACGTCTCCGTTCTTGGCCACTATTCTGTAATTAAGAGCAAAGAAAGAGGTGTTTTTCTTCTTGGAATGCTTATCGACTTCCAGATGCACCCTGTCAAGGTCATCCGGATGCACGAGATGACCATAGAGCACTTTGCCTGAAATGAAATCTTCCGGAGTGTAGCCTAACTGCGAAACATTCCCAGAAACGGATTCTACAGGCCATTCACCCTCTGCTTTCCATAAAAAGGAAATAACAGGACTACTGTTATACACTGCTTCCAGTTTCTTTTCAACATCTATGGTACTCGACATGGTTTTCCCGAACATATTCTCTTTTGGTGGCATATAGTTTTAGCATCTTTAGGTTAAACCTTTATAGACCTTAAGATTATTGCTATTGACGGACAGAACATGCAATATATATATTTTCCGCAAGGACCAATTGCACGAAGTAGTTCATCCTTATATAGAGAGGCAACAGAGAACAAACAAACAGGCACATAAGCCTGAAGCGGGATTGGCCGAACAACATAGTGCTAAAAGATGGTGTTATCATTATGTGATGTCACATAATGATCTTAAGTTAAATGGCGGAAACCCCGGGAATTTAACCCGGCTAAACGGATTTAGAGTCCATTTGATCAACCTGATCCGATTTCCCTGATGATACAAATGAGATGATGATTCGCTAATATTTATATTTGCCGGTATGCTTCTAATAGACAGCAAACCTGAACAAAGGGATAAAATAAAGATTAAAAAATGCTAAAATAAATAATATCCCTTCTCAGGCCTTCGGAACTCCCACTCCCAGGAAGACCATCCTTGTCTCAATGGGAGTACCACCTTCCTCCTCCATTGCAATGTCTTCACTCCTGACAGTTATATCGATGTCATCATACTCGATGCCTGAATCCACCATGTAGTCAAGTATGAGCCGGTTGCCTAGCTTTGTGGCGTACTCGATAGCTTCCTGATGGGTTGCGAACTGTTTCCTTCCCTCCGGGGAAAAGACCAGGATGGATCTCTGGGTCTTTTCATAGAATGACTTGACCAGTATCTCGACCCTTTTGATTCCCTTGCCCACCAGTGCTCCCACCGCATTGCCAACCTCGGCATGCTCGGGAACCAATATCTGTGCATCTATCAGACGCCCGAGTTCTTCCACATAGGCACGCACAGGTCCGCCCAACAGGATCACAGGAACATTCACCCTGAACTGGGACAGATAATCGCCTCTAAGGATCTTCTCGATAGCCTGTCTTTCGACACCTTCGAACATGTATCCCATCAGGCTCAAAGCCATATTGATCGCCACTTCTTTTTTAATGTTCCTGCACAGCTCATATTCATCCACGGAGGTCAGCCTTGCAAGGTGCCTGGCCCCTATCAGGGAGGCCTCGCCGTCCCACCCAGTATACTCTCCCAGCACATGGAGGGCGTCAGTGGGAGTGAAACCAATGGCCTGCACCAGTCTTTTCTGTATCAGGGAGTCGATATGGTCCGGAGATATCAGCTTGCCCATCTTCCAGAAGATATCATTGATGGAAACAGGCTCCTCACCTATTATGGAGAGGATCTCCCTTTCGTATTCTCCAAGGCCCCTGACCTGCTTTCCTGTCGTGACAAAGAATTTCGTAGGCTGGATGTTCTCTGCCAGCTGGAATCGTGAGGGAGTACGACCGGCCTTCAATAGCTCCTTGAAGCCCGGGTACTTTACAGCAGCCAGGCACAAAGGCACGACCCGCCTGGGTCCTATATTGATGGCCCGGTTCCTGATCCATACATGACTGTCACCGCCCATTGCTGAGGTCTCCATTCGTATGGCCTTGACCTTCGTATGCCAGCCGCCTACCATGGCACCGGTATCTACAAGCTGCGGGAAACCATTGTGTATGACCGCTACATCAGTGCTGGTCCCGCCGACATCTATTACAGCACAGGTATCGCTCCTGGATAGGAAGGATGCGCCCATGAGGCTTGCGGCAGGGCCTGAAAAAACAGACTCTATCGGCCTCTCCAGCGCTTCTTCTATACTGATCACAGAGCCGTCGCATTTGAGCATCATCAGCTTCGCATCGATTCCCCTCTTTCTGATGTCGGAAATGATGACATCTATGAAGTGGCGTGCAACAGGCAGCAGTTGCGCATTCAGGTATGCCGTCACACCCCTTTCATAGGCCCCCAGGTCCTGGGAGAGCTCGTGCCCGCATACCACAGGCAGGTCACTCAGTGTGGTGATCAGATCCTTAGCCCTTAACTCATGGTCAGGATTCCTTACACTGAAATACGAAGACACCGCAAATGCCGATACTCTGTCTTTGACCTTAAGGACATATTCTCTTATAGCCTCGGTATCAAGCCTCTCATCCTCAGTGCCGTTAAGATTGTGTCCGCCCCTGACAACCGCAAGTTCACTTATAGGAGTGCTGCCCGGGAGTGAATGCTTACCTATCAGGATAAGCGCTACCGGGTATCCTGTCTTCTCCAGGATCGTATTGGTGGCAAGCGTGGTGGACACCGAAACAAGCCTCACATCCTTCAGGTATTGTTCATCCAGCCCATCAATAGCATTCTCGATCCCTTTCAGCAGATCAGGATAGGTTGTCAGAGCCTTATTGGAATCGATAACTTCCCTGTCAGAGTTCCTGATGATCACTGCATCTGTGTAAGTTCCGCCGGCATCTATCCCAAGACTATAGTGCATAGTATATCACCCGTATCTTCAAAGATCCACACATGCTTGTGCACACTATAGTGATGCACTTCACGATAGATCAAAAGACAGTTATTCATGAACCTTAATGCAGAAATTCAACTCCTTTGTAAGGCCAAAGGAGTTGTGGAGCGAATCCCTGCAGAGATATGTGTAGCCTTAGATGGATATAGACCCAAATACCATTGTAAATGCTACTTTTTACCTCAATTTAAACAACGCACCACTGATATATATATTTTTCTGAAGGTCGAACAAGCACTTTGTTCCATACGTCCACCAGCCGCATCTATAATAGAGCTCTTGCTATTGTTTATTTTTGCAACTTATACTAAAGTTTACAATAGATCAACAGAGGAAAGTATAAATAATACATACTTTTGCTTCTTGTGCACAAGGAATATATATCTGAAAAAAAGCTCCTGCTCCCATTTCCTGATTACCCGGTAAATTGCATACATCGCTGTTGTAAGATTACAACGCTGTTATAATCTTACTATACGTGTATTATAAAGACAATAATTCATTAGAGAGATATAGCTGTATTTAGTCCATTGTAAAAGAATCTGAGAAGAAGAGCTACTAAAATGGAATGGAAAGATCTCTCCTTAAAGGTCAAACTGATACTGTATATTGTAGTTGGCACTCTGCTCGTGCTCATGGTCAGCACTGCAATGACCATATCCATTGTAACATCCCAGGAAGAAGAACTCGCATACAAACAGGCAATAGAAATGGCCAGGAACTATGCCAATGACTTCAACGGAGATATGGAGAAGAACAAGGCCATTGCAGAAACAATAGCTGTCAGCATGAGCAGTTATGACTCCATCAGCCGCGAAGAAACCAATAACATGCTACAAAGCCAGCTTCTCCATCACCCTCATCTGCTTGGCACCTATGTTGCCTTCGAGCCAGATGCATTTGACGGGCAGGATGCCATGTTTGTCAATTCTTCCGGGCATGATGCCACAGGAAGGTTCATACCTTACTGGAACAAGATCAGCGGATCCGTGCACCTGAACCCCCTGCTGGGATATGATACGCTTGACTATTACCAGCTGCCAAAGAAAACAAAAAGTGACGTCCTCACCGAGCCCTACTATTATGAAGGGGTCTTCATCGTGAGCTATGTGTCCCCTATTATCAAAGATGAAGAATTCGTAGGTATCGGCGGGGTGGATGTATCCCTGAACTACCTGGATGATACTATCAGCGATGTAAAAGCATTTGACAGTGGCTATGCATTCATGACAGGTAACACAGGCATACTGGTCTCACATCCTTTTAACAAGGAATGGATAGGGAAAAAGACCCTGTACGATTTCAACATCCCTGAAATATCCAGTGCTGCAGACAACATCAGGGGAGGAAAGAGTGGTTATGTGAAGACCACCGACCCGACCACCGGGGAGGCAGTCGTCATGTTCTATGAGCCTATAAGGACAGGCAATTTCTCATTCATACTTGTCGTTCCTGAGGATGAGATGCTTGCAGGAGTGACAACCCTAAGCAACAAGCTGCTGGAAATATCCCTGCTGTCCATAATCTTCATGGCAGGAGCTGCCTATCTCATAGCGATGTCCTTTACCATGCCGATAAGGAACATTGTCAGTGACTTCAAGGATATATCAAGGGATGCCGTGAGAGGTAAACTGGACTCAAGGGCTAAAACGGATGTCCAGAAGGATTTCAGGGAGATACCAATGGGCCTCAACGACATCCTTGACTCCGTTACAGCGCCGGTCCGTGATACTATCCGCCTGACCCATGCCCTGGCAGAAGGAGAGCTCAGTGAACGTTCCAACCTTAACGTCAAAGGTGAGTTCAGGCAGCTTGCAAACACTCTGGACGATTTCGCTGAGTCCCTTGACACGATCATCAAGGATTCCAGTCAGGTGCTTTCAGCAGTACAGAGCAATGATTTCTCCCGCCAGGTGACAGTGTATGGAGAGGGAGATTTCAGGATCCTTACTGAAGGCATCGAGAAAACAAGGAAGACCCTTTCAGAGATGATACAGGAACGCGAAAAGATAGAGGAGATACGCAAAAAAGAGATACACCACCGGATAAAGAATAACCTCCAGGTAATTTCAAGTCTGCTTGACCTTGAAGCCGACAAGTTCACGGATGAAAATGTCATCGAGGCTTTTAAGGAAAGCCAGAACCGCGTAATCTCCATGGCCCTTGTACACGAGGAGCTTTACAGGTCACAGGATATGGAAAGTATCGACTTCTCAGACTACCTGATGAAACTCGTGAACGAGCTATCGTATTCCTATGTAATAGAAAAGGAAAGCGTTAAAATAAAGACCGATGTTGAGACCGTGTTCCTGGACATGGACACTGCCATCCCCCTGGGAATGGTCGTAAACGAGCTTATCTCCAATTCTTTCAAGCATGCATTCCTGCCCGGAGAAAAGGGAGAGATATGTGTCAAGCTCAGTCTTGAGAACGGGAGGCTGACACTCATAGTCAGGGATAACGGCTCCGGTTTCCCTGAGCATGTGAATTTCATGGAAAGCGATTCGCTGGGGATGCAGCTGGTGACAACCCTGATATCGCAGATAGGTGGTACCATTGAGCTTGAAAATGATAACGGTACCCTTTTCAAGATAACTTTAAGCTGATGAACTGAACGAATGGATTCATAAAATAGACTCATAAAGGTGTTATTGTGGAAGACATAAAAATACTGGTCGTGGAAGATGAGAACATCATTGCCCTCAACATCAAGAAGAAACTGAAAAGTTTTGGATACACGGTCCCTGCTATAGTTTCGACAGCAGAGGACGCTATCAAAATGACAGAGATCACTTTCCCGGATCTTATCCTTATGGACGTGATGCTCAAGGGAGAGATGGATGGCGTGCAGGCTATCGAAGAGATACGCAAGAAGTTCGATATTCCTGTGATCTATCTTACAGCCTACTCTGATGATGAGGTACTGGAGAGAGCAAAGCTCACCCAGCCCTACGGATATATAGTAAAGCCATTCAAGGCCAACGACCTGCGGACAAACATCGAGATTGCGCTCTATCGCCATAAAATGGAGAAGAGAGCAGGTAAGAAGAATGACGCTCCAGACAATACGTGATCCTCGGGCTACCTTTAAAGGCCTGTTCCGGAGAAAGATGTAAAATGACTGAATGACAGGTGGTGAATATGAAGAATAGTCTGATAGACATTATCCTCAACTCCGAGAAACGGAAGAACGTTCTTCTGCTCCTGATAGAGGGCGAGAAAAGCCGTGATGAGATAAAAACAAGCCTGAATGTAACTTCCACGGCACTTATTCCCCAGATAAAAAAGCTCAAGGAGCACGGGCTAGTTGTCCAGAATAACGATTATTACACACTCACAGATATGGGAAAAGTGCTTGTGGAGAACATGCTGCCTTTCCTGAAAGCCGTGGACGTCTTTGAGGAGAACGATACATACTGGCTCAATCGTGACCTGAGCGGCATACCAGCCCCTCTGCTTAAAAGGTTCGGGGAACTTGGAAATTATCTGATCATCGAGCCTGACCGTAATTACCTTTTCGAGTTCCCGAAAGAGTTCACCGAGAACATTGGCAAGTCCAGCTATATCATGGCCTTCAATGCATATTTCCATCCGGAGTACCCAAGGCTCTATTCAAAACTTGCCGGTGAAGGTATAAAAGTGTCTCTAATCCTGACTGACAGCGTCTATTCAAGGATGAAAAAAGATTATATGCCTGAGATGCAAAATTTTGCTCAACTCCCTGATACTGATCTGTCGGTCCTGGCAGATGCCTGCGGACTTGCCACACTTGTGACAACCGATCGTTTCCTCTTCCTATGTTTCTTTGACAACCACGGACAATATGACCACCGGATGATAATGAGTTTTGACAGCGGGGCTCTGCAATGGAGCAGGGAACTGTTCGATCATTTCAGAAGCATATCTGAAAGCGTAGTGCTTCCGGCAACAAAAAAAGAATAAGTTATAAATATTAAAATTGTGAGCAGAAGATCACTGCTCACCACTTACGGCCCTATTCAGACAGCCTGGGATTGTGGCTCCTGCGCAACATGGTTCTCGTGCTGGGAATAATACCACAGGGGTATGTACAGGCCCAGTACCAGGAAGCCTATCCAGGTGGATGTCCAGCCGATCTCAAGGCTGTTCAGGTAAACGATACCTATAAGACACAGAGGCAGGTTGAAAAGACCGAACATGAGTGCTACGTTCTTCCAGCCTGTGGGTGCCTTGAAGGGTCTGTCAAGGGCAGCAAGTCTAGGATTGTTCTTTGCCTTGACATAGGCGAAAAGGCTTATGCCGTTGGCACATACATAACCTATTGCAGATGCGGCGAGGATTGCCGTCGGTGTTCCAAGGGATATCAGGGCCAGGTTGAAAAGACCTATTATCACCATGGCGAACACAGGCGTCCCATTCTTGTTGATCCTGCCAAAGATCCTCGGGAGGTTACCTTCTGTTGCAAGTGAGTGCATTGCCCTTGCTGAGCCAAGGTAAGCCGTCTGAATGATCAGTACCATTGCTGCCACCAGCATGATAATTGCTATGTACGAGCCTATAGGACCCATGGCGGCCTGGGCAAGAGGTAGCATCGGGGAGACAGGCTGGTCAAGTATACCGCTGATTCCCAGTGTTCCTGTCACTGCTGCCTGGACAAGTATAAATGTGAACAGACAGACGATACCACAGCTGAACAATGCCTTGGGGACATCAGAGCTGGGCTTCTTGTACTCCGGACCGTATATAGCTGCGGTTTCCCAGGCACAGGCACTCCACTGTGCCATTGCAAAGATACCGAGAAGTATGAGAATGTGATGCAGATCCCATGCCCAGTCTGTGGGCAGCCAGGAACCTGTTATATTGGAGAGCATAAAATCCCCGCTCGCGAAGGGTGAGAACGTGATGACAGCCAGGGGTGCAAGTGAAAGGAAAGCCAGTATGTAACCCATGGTGGCACCGCTTGAAAGTCCCCTGGAGTTAATAAGAATAAGCGCCCCGAATATAACAATACCTGCAACCAGGGAGATAGTATACTCAGAATAGCCTCCCAGCGCAGGGATCAGCCCGTGCAGGTAACTGCCTACAAGTATTGCGAAGATCGCCAGTACAGGATTCCATGCAAACCAGTAGCTCCATGCGCTGAAACCGCCAATAAGCTTGCCCTTGTCGTATTTCTCCTTACCGTTGCCTTTGAAGACGTTCTGGGCAAAGCCCGGTAGTCCCGAAGCATTCGGGAAGGTCGTGGCCAGCTCTCCATAGGCGAGGTTCTGCATAAATCCCTGGAATACCGAAAGGCCCCAGACTATAATAGCAAATGACCACAAATAGCTTGCAAAATAACCGATAGAAGGCAGAATGAGCAGAGGCACACCTATAGCGATTGCCAGGCCCTGCTTCCAGTCAATAGTCCTTTCCAGCTGGCTGGGTTCACATACCACTTTGGCACATTGCGGTGCTCCGCCCCAGTCTATTCCTGAATCTGCTCCTGTTTCTTTAGAACTCATAACTATCACTCTTAATTATTCAAATTTCAGGAGGGACCCTGCAAACACAGTTGCTTGGAGGTTATTATCTTACATTGCGTTTGCAGGAAATCTACTGCTGTCTCAATTTTGTCACATTAAGACAACATCCGCCCGACAGGTAATCTCAGTTTATCTCAATTGCTTCCTGAATTTTTCACAGCAGTTTATCTTGAGGTCCAGCAGTTTCTCGATGTTCATCTTGGCTGCAATTCCCTTCGGAGCTCCTGCAACTGATGTTATGACACCGATGCCCAGCTCTTCCCTGAGGTCCCTCATGACATACTCGTCACTCAGGTCAAGTGTTGAGACACCGAGCTTCTTGGCAACATAGTTCTTTGCGTCACCGACGCGCATGCTCTTTGCCATTTCCATCCTTGCAACAAGGTCTCCTGCTGCCCTGATACCGCTCATACCGGAGGTCATTATGTGAGTGATCGGCATACCCATCGGGTCGCCGACCCCTATCTATATACCATCGACGCCAGCGATCTCGACCATCGCCTTGCTGGCTCTTGACACAGCATCAATTGTCGGGGTCTCAAGCATCGGGATACCGCCCACACCCATACCCATGTTCACATGGCAGGGTATCGGGGAAGCCTTGACAGCCGCCTTGATGAAGGTGACAGCACGGCCCAGGTTCCATGCAAAGCTCTTGCTGGTGTTGGTGTTGACCACAGGACCGAAGAGGTTGGCACCTGCCTTTGCAACAAGGGGAGCCTGCTGGTGTGGCCACAGTCCTGCAAGGGTGACTCCATCGTAAGCCATCTCGCCGTGCAGACCAAGTACAAGCTCACCGGCCATGCCTGCCTCGATGTAGATATCGGGGTACTGCTTTCTCAGTGACTCGATAGCATGGAGGGAAGCGTAGAGATCGCCGTCGCCTGCAGCGCCTATTGTGTCGAAGTTAACACCATCGGCACCGGCAGACATCATTCTCTGCATGATCCAGACAATGTCCCTGGTCAGGTGCTTGGCTGCGTGTTCCATGGATTCCTGTGCTTCTGTGATCTTGAAGGCCTTCATGAGGTCTCCGGGGTTCTCGAAAGGACCATCGGGAGTGTAGTAGAGACCCATGTTCGGCATGGCACCGTAGAGCAGAGGGATGATCATGTTCTGCTGGCAGACTTCCATTGCCTGCATCTCCTGTGCCACTACCGGCTTTACAGGCTTGTAACTGTAGTCAATGTGACCAAGTTCCATTGAGTCGGCACCGAATGCCCTTTCGTGCATCATGCAGCCGACAAGCCTGCTTGAGGGAATACCCACACCGCTGTTACCCTGGTCACCATCAAGCCTGATGGTGCTGATATCGTGGGTTACGGGAACTTCCTTACCTGGCTCGACACCTACCATTCTTGCAGGCATGGTGATGATCTCAAGGAGCTTGTCCAGTTCATTGCCGCTCAGTTCAGGAATGCTTCCAAGGTCCACAGCATCTGCCATACCCTCTTTGAGGTCTGCAAGGATCTGCTCCTTTGTGAGGAAGACCCTCTTGCCGTCTCCCATTCTCAACATGTGTTCAGTTGCCATTATTTCACCTTTTGACTTTAGATTTAAAGAAGGAGCTCCTTGGCTCTTGCAACTGCTTCGCTTGCGTTCTCAGCATAGCAGTCGGCACCGATCTTGTCAGCCCAGTTCTGGGTTGCAGGTGCTCCGCCAACCATGACCTTGACCTTGTCGCGCAGACCCTGTTCCTTGAGCATCTCGATGACTTCCCTCTGGCCTGGCAGGGTTGTGGTCATCAGGGCGGACATACCGACCATAGCTGCGCCGGTCTCCTTGATCTTGTCAATGAAGTCCTGCAGGGGGACATCCCTTCCAAGGTCGTGTACCTCAAAGCCCGCGGACTGGAGCATTGTGGAAACAATGGACTTGCCGATGTCGTGCACATCTCCCTCAACAGTGCCGTTGACGATAACGCCAAGTTTCTTCTTTGCAGCATCCTTTGGCATGTCGGCCTCAAGCAGGCTGACACCAGCTTCCATTGCCCCGGCTGCCATCATTACGTGAGGCAGGAATAACTTGCCCCTCTCGAACATGACGCCAACCTCATTCATGCCGGCTGCAAGACCTTTCTCAATGATCTCTGCAGGCTCGATACCCTCGCTTCTTGCACTCTGTACAGCTGCAACAACAGC
>NZ_JTEO01000001.1 GCF_024500045.1 Methanolobus chelungpuianus | reverse complement strand
GGCGAATATTGAAAGCCTTGCGCGACAATCCGGCGCTATTTCGCCACATTTCTACGAGGATTTTAACTATTGGTTTTAATCCTATATCAATGTTACGGAGCGCCATCCCGTCACTGCATACAGCCGGAAATAAGCACCATCCAGGATGCTTTATTTATGCTGCTTTTGCAGGAGGAGCTAGATATACAAAAAAGGATATAAATCTAACGTAGCCAATTAATTGGAAAAGCATACTATGCCATAACTCAAAAAAACGGGAGCATGTACGCAACATTTAACAACGAATGATACTATAGCAGTACTCAAATCCGAGAATAATCAAACTAATCTAAGAGAGGAATATCACTGCAGAGAAGAAATGACACCGAGGAGAACCCTGAAAACACAATTACCAGGGTCAGGACCCCACGCAAAGAGAACAAAGAAGTGCTTGCGATAGTAGAGAACATGCTTGGGGCAAACAGAGTAAAGCTCAGATGCATGGACGGTGTGGTGAGAATGGGCAGGATACCCGGCTCCATGAAAAAGAAGACATGGATACGCGAAGGAGATATTGTTATAGCAGTACCATGGGACTTCCAGGATGAAAAGGCAGACGTCATCTGGAAATATACACGTCCGCAGGTGAACTGGCTGGAGCGGAAAGGATACCTTAAAGGCTAACCCTTATGAAAAAAGAAGTAACCCGGAAAGTTGAGCGGATCGACACACAGGTCGACGAGATGCGCGTAAGGCGCAAAGACAGCAATGCGCTTAAAGTAATCGAGAATGTATTTGACGACGCAACTCTCAAGACCCTGTACACCATCTCCAACAAAGGCATAATAAAAGCTCTGGGAGGGTCCATCAGCACCGGGAAAGAAGCAAACGTGTTCCTCGCGGAGGGAGAGGACAGGAACCTGGCAGTCAAGATATACAGGATATCCTCAAGCACGTTCAACTCCATGGAGGAATATATACTGGGAGACCCCAGGTTCCGCAATGTAAGACATTCCAAGCGCGATATCATCTTTGCCTGGACAAAGAAAGAGCATCGCAATCTGGAACGCGCCATAGAGGCAGGAGTAAAGGTGCCTGTCCCAATCATCTCCGAACGCAACGTACTTGTCATGGAATTCATGGGAGAGGGCGAAAGATCATACCCCCAGTTAAAAGAGGCAGGCGTTAATAAAGAGAATGCCAGAGCTTTTTTTGATACGATCAGCAAGTACATAGAACTACTTTACACAAAGGCTAACCTCGTGCACGGCGACCTGAGCGAATACAATATCCTTGTTGACCCGCACACGCAGGAACCCATCTTTATAGACATGGGGCAGTCAGTCACTCTTGAGCATCCCAAATCACAGGAATTCCTGCGAAGGGATATCGAGAACATAATACGCTATTTTAAAAAATACGGAATCGATGCAGATCCCGAAAAGCTCTATTCGACCATTCGCGAGATAAAAGAGAAGGGTCAATAATAAAACAGAGCATTATAAACATACATGGTAGATTCATTATGACACACGTTAAAGTTCCCAAGGACAGAATTGGTGCCATTATAGGCCCAAAGGGCAGTGTTAAGCAGCTCATTGAAAGCAAATCCGGTGCTGAGCTTGACATCGACAGCGAGAATGGAGTGGTGGAAATAATCCCGGGAGAGGAGCCAGTGGGAGCAATGAGGGCTACGGAAGTAGTGAATGCCATTGCAAGAGGGTTCAATCCTGAAAAGACCATAGGCATGCTCGATGACGACCTGCTCATGCTTGAAGTGATAGATCTCTCAAAGATCACCGACAGCCAGAAAGACCTTCTCCGCCTGAAGGGCCGCATAATCGGCAAAGGAGGAAAGACAAGAGAGATCACGGAAAGGCTTATCGGAGTCAAGATCTCCGTTTACGGCAAGACCGTGAGCATTATAGGCGGACCTGAACAGAACCAGATAGCAAGGACATCCATAGAGATGCTGATCAACGGGGCATCTCACGGCAGTGTTTACAGTTTCCTGGAAAAGAAGAGGCAAGAGCTCCTCCAGTCGAGGATGGACTATTACTGATAAGACAGTTACATTACAGGAAAAATATTTAAATCAGTCAGGATGATATAATACCGGTGCACACATGAGAGGCTATCTTACCAGGTCCGAAATAAAGATGTACGCAATCTTTGTACTGATATTGCTGCCCATTGCAGCCCTGTGTTACAACCAAAGCCTGTCCATCGGAAGCATATCATCCTTCTGGCTGATGGCCATACTTGTTCTGATGCTTGCAGGGTCTTTCGTAGAGATACCTGTCGCAACCATGCGTTCAGTGAAGAACGAGCAGCTTTCCAGATTCGCGCCCGTGATGGAAGAGATATATGCCGTCCCCCTCGTAAAAGAGCTCAGCATCGGCAAAGAACGGGTTTTTGACACCACGATAACGCTCAACCTGGGAGGCTTTTTGATCCCTGCGATAGCCATGATCTACCTGATGTTCACACAGCCGGATGTGACGGCTCTTGAGATCATGCTGATAATCATAGTCGCAGTCACCCTCCTGTCCAGCATCGTCAACGGTGTCGGGATTGTGGTTCCGGAATACACGGGAATACTGCCTGTCCCCTTTGCACTGCTGGTCGCGCCCCAGGAAGCAGCATCAATAACATTCATTGCAGGGATGGCAGGAATACTGCTTGGCGTCATTGCCCTTACAGTGACATTCAATAAGGAAAAGTACGGCAGTGCCTACCTGAACATAGGCGGTGCCGGGAGTTTTAAGGCTGTCTATATAACAGTTCTTATCGCAAGCCTGATTTCATATTTCACCTGAGGAGGATGAACCCGTCCTCTCAGCCCTGCGCTTCTCCATCTTTGCCTGCAGTACGGTTGGCGGCAGGTTCAATGCACGGTATTTTGCTATGCCGGAATTAGTGAATCTGAAAGGCTGCGGCGTATGATCCACACGGGTAGCCCTCATTTTCTGTATGGCCATGACAGGCATAGGAGTGGTGTCAATATCATTGGTCTGGATGAAGTCCAGGAATATGACACCGTCACCAAGGAAATCGAAATCGTCGAATTGCTTCTTTTCGATGCCGTGGGTCTTTTCAGTGATCAGCAGGGAGGTGACCATATTCTTTTTCAGGAGTCTGTGAAGTCCCCTCCACGAAGTGGAAGTTCTGAAATCACCCGGTGCGGTGAAAACATTCAGCGAGTCAAAGACAACCCGGTCAGGCTTATGAGAATCGATTATCTCTATCATTTCTTCTGAGGTCAGCATGGAGATACCGAATATCTCCAGGTAGCCATCGTCAATGAACTTCCCGACATCCCAGCCAAACCTGGTAAAATGCTGCACCAGCTGCTGGGCTCTTTCCTCGAAAGAGAAGAAGATGCATCTTTCCCCATTCTTCACACCTTCCATCAGGAACTGCATCGAGAAAGTTGTCTTCCCTGTACCGGGAGGACCTGTGACAATGACAGCAAATCCTTTAGGGAAGCCACCCTCAAGGAAATCATCAAGCCCGGGAATGCCGGTACTTATACGCTTGATGATCCTGTCGATGTTCTGGGTATCCAGTTTAGCCTTGAAGCGGGTAGCATCAAGGTTCAGAAGTGCTTTTTCAAGCACCACATTTTTTGCGCCAAGTTCTTTTTCATACCTATCAAGGACTTTGATAGCATCAGCACTTAATGTAGTATGAATGGGGAATTTTGTTTTCATCACACCACCATGTACATAATAACGCATTATATATTTAAAATGTTATGGTTATACCTACATAATTAAATTATTATGTTCACAGGTCATCGTCGATATCGCCATTTTCATCATCTTCATCAACTGCCACAAGGCCCCTTCCCGGAAGGAAGCTGCCCCTGCCGCGGCTTGCAACGATTTCTCCGTCCCAGACAATTTCTCCCCTTGCAATAGTATACTCGGGAAATATACCTTCCATACCTTCATAAGGTGTCCACCCTGCCTTACTGTGCAGACGATCACCCTTTATCGTGCTTGACTTTCGCGTATCCACGATTACCAGATCCGCATCATATCCTTCGGCAAAAGTACCCTTTGAGTGACGGTCAAAGCCAAATACACGGGCAGGATTCCTGCTTGTTACATCGATCATCCTTTCCAGTGGCAGAAGGTTCCTCTTAACAGCTACCAGCATCAAAGGCAGCAGTGTCTCGACACCCGGAACACCTGATGGCGCCTTCTTGATATCAGTCTCCTTCTCAGCCTCCGTATGAGGAGCGTGGTCGGATGCGACCATATCAATTGTGCCATCGTTGAGCGCGTTCATCAGTGCCTTCACATCATGCCTGCCCCTCAGAGGAGGGTTCATCTTCCCGAAAGTGCCAAGGCGGTCCCAGTCCCCCGTGGAGAGGAAGAGATGATGGGGGGTGACCTCCGAAGTGATCCCCAGGGAAGAAGACTGGCTCTGTGCAACATACTTTTCCTTGCGCAGGAGGCCTACGGTCTCCAGAGCACTTATATGACAGAAGTGAGATCTTGTCCGGTTCTTCTTCACAAGCTTGATAGCCTTCTCAACAGCAAGTGCCTCACACAGATTGGGCCTGGCCCGGGAGTGTGACTGTGGCGAGAAATCGCTTTTCAGGTGAGCCTCACATTCCAGTCTTGTGGCCTCATCCTCCGCATGGATGCATGCCATGGCATCAAGACATGCAATGACAGACAATGCCTCATCCAGGGTTTGTTCACTAATGTTCAGTTCGCCCGTGGACTGGGCCATGAATATCTCCCCGAATGCAAAGGCTCCAAGCTCCCACAATTCCGCAAGTTTCTCAACATTCCCTGTCACTCCCCCGTATATCCCGAAATCGATGATGGACTTGCGCCTAGCCATCTTGAGCTTCTCCTTAAAGGACCTTCTGTTGATGGTGGGAGGGATAGTGTTTGGATGTTCAAGGACGGTTGTAATACCCCCGGCAGCCGCGGAACAGGAACCTGTATACCAGTCCTCCTTCTGCGTCAGTCCGGGTTCCCGGAAGTGCACATGTACGTCGATACCCGCGGGCAGGGTCAGGCAACCTTCCGCATCGATGACCTGATCCAGTCTCTGGAGGTCGATCTGCTTTCCGATCTTTGCGATCTTGCCGTTGCGGATAAGTACATCTGCTGGCTGAAGATAATTATTGAAGAAAACCCTTGTGTCCTTAATGAGAATATCAGGCATAACACCATTTATATTCTTCAGCATATATGCATGTTCTGATAGATTCGACGTATGAATTCAAGAAATCCCGACCAATGTGAAAATTACTACATATAATATATATACCCAATAGACACTATATTCTAAATATATACCTAGAGGATTAAATCGTGAAATATATATAGTAAATACATAAGCGTTATGTATAATATCCGTGTAGGTCAACTGTCAACTAAAGAAAGTATAGGGAAAGTAAACTGAAAGGTGAATTACTAAATGTCAAAAGGAATGTTAAAGGCCATTTCTGCATTTTTCATTGTATTCCTGCTCATGGCACTGGTTTTCGTGGGTATCGGATGTACGGACCGCGGAGCAACTGACGACACTGCAGGTGTTCAGGATGCAAGCTCTTCAAGCATAACAGTAAAGGGATCAGATACGGTACTGCCGCTCTCCCAGGCAGAAGCTGAGGATTTCATGATGGAGAATCAGAACGTAAGAGTATCGGTCATTGGAGGAGGTTCAGGAGTTGGGTTTACCGCTCTCATTGACGGCGAGGTCCCGATAGCAATGGCATCAAGGGAAATAAAGGACTCAGAGATACAGAAAGCCCAGCAGAGAGGAGTTAACCCGGTAGAGCACACCATCGCATGGGACGGGATCGCAGTCGTTGTAAACCCGAACAATCCCGTCTCACAGCTGACCTATGAGCAGCTTCAGGGAATATACGACGGTAATATCAGCAACTGGAAAGAAGTTGGCGGAGAGGATCGCCCAATAGCGGTCATTACCCGTGACAGCAGCTCCGGTACTTACGAGTACTTCAAGGAAGAGATACTCGTGGACAGGGAATACCGCCCTGACGCACTGGCACAGCCTGCTACAGGAGGAATAGTCCAGGAAGTATCAAGGAACAAAGGAGCGATCGGCTACATAGGCTTCGCATACCTTGATGATAGCGTAAAGGCAGTCACACTTGACGGAGGAGAAGGCTTCGTTGAAGCAACTGAAGAGAACATCCTCAGTGGAGACTACCCCCTCTCAAGACCGCTCTACTATTATACGAACGGTGAGCCACAGGGAGCAGTCAAGGAATTCATAGACTTTGTCCTGAGCCCAACAGGCCAGGCAATAGTTTCCGAGATCGGATACTTCCCTGCAGCCAACTGAAGAGGTCACAAGCTGAATTTACAAATAAGGATAGCAGATGTTCAAGAGATATGGAACGGAAAAAGGTATTGAGTCGCTGCTCTTTATTTCAGCAGCAGCGGCAGTCCTTGCCCTTTTCCTTCTCTGTTTATTTTTATTCCGGGATGGAATCCTGCTTTTTAAAGATTATTCCTTCAGTAGTTTCCTGACCGAGAAAAGCTGGTACCCCACATCCTCATATCCCCGCTTCGGACTTCAGCCCCTGCTTTTCGGTTCGATCCTGGTGACAGTGGGAGCGATCCTGTTTGCAGTACCTCTCGGAATAGCAGCAGCAATATACATGTCCGAGCTTGCCGGCCCCAGGGTTGCTGGCGTACTGAAACCTTTAACAGAGGTACTTGCAGGCATCCCTTCAGTAGTTTTTGGCTTCTTCGGTCTTGTCGTGCTTGTTCCCCTGGTCCAGGATGCTCTTGACCTTAGTACCGGACAGACCGCACTTACAGGATCCATAATGCTGGGAATAATGGCGCTGCCCACGATCATCTCCATATCGGAGGACGCTATCAGTTCCGTCCCACGGTCCATAAAGGAAGGATCCCTTGCCCTCGGGTCCACAAGATGGCAGACCATCCACAAGGTAACAGTTCCAGCGGCACTTTCAGGAATATCGGCTGCAGTGATGCTTGGCATAGGACGTGCGATCGGTGAGACCATGGTAGTAATGATGGTTACAGGGAACACTGCCATAATGCCAGGATTCCCCTCCGGCCTGTTCGAACCTGTAAGAACTATGACAGCTACTATTGCGCTTGAGATGGGAGAGGTCCCCCAGGGAAGCGAACACTTCCACGCACTCTTTGCAGTGGGATCCGTGCTATTCATAACCACTTTCTTGATCAACATAGTAGCCGGCCATATCAAGGACAGGTACAGGTTCAAATTGTGATAATATGCTCTCAAATGCAAAGACAAATGAAAAAATAGCTTTCACTCTCTTGCGGATGGCCATGGGACTTGTGGTGCTGTTTGTACTCATCATTCTGTATTATATTGTAGCCAATGGTTACAGTGCGCTCAGCCTGGAGTTCCTGACAAGCATGCCGGCTAAAAGAATGACAGCAGGAGGCATCTATCCTGCAATAGTAGGAACCATTTACCTGATAATAGTTTCAATGGCGTTCGCGCTCCCCCTGGGAATCCTTGCAGCGATCTACCTGAACGAGTATGCAAGGCCCGGAAAGGTCACATGGACCATTGAGATGGCTATAAGCAACCTTGCAGGAACACCTTCAGTAGTGTTTGGCCTGTTCGGGCTTGCCATGTTTGTAAAGTACCTCGGTTTCGGACCCTCCATACTTGCAGCATCCCTTACACTTGCATTGATGATCCTGCCGGTGATAATAAGGTCAAGCCAGGAAGCCCTTATCACCGTCCCCAGGGAATACCGTGAAGCTTCACTTGCCCTGGGTGTGACGAAGTGGCAGACTATCCGCAGGGTCGTACTGCCCGTAGCAATCCCGGGTATGGTGACGGGAGCCATATTAAGCGTGGGCAGGGTTGCCGGAGAAACGGCACCGATACTGCTAACCGGCGCAGCATACTTCCTTCCAAGACTGCCTGATTCGGTTTTCTCGCAGTTCATGGCGTTGCCTTACCACCTGTTCGTGCTTGCCACCGCGGGCACAAACATAGCACAGACAAGACCCATCCAGTACGGTACGGCACTGGTACTCATGATAATCGTACTCGGAGTCAACGTTTTTGCCATAGCCATACGAAACCATTACAGGAAGAAAATGCACAGGTGAAGATCAATCCCATAAGCAGTACCAACTGATAATAAACTGATCCAGAGGTAACATTTGTGACAGATGATTTTACAAGCGATACGGAGATAGAGGTCAGAGGGCTCAACCTCTGGTACGGCACAAACCATGCGCTGCATGACATATCTATAGATATACCTAAGAACAGCGTAACAGCCTTTATCGGGCCTTCGGGCTGTGGTAAATCCACATTCCTGAGGTGTCTCAACAGGATGAACGACCTTATCCCAAACTGCAGGATAGAAGGTAATGTGAATATCAACGGAGAGGACATATACAGCAAGGCAGTGGATGTTGTGGACCTGAGAAAAAAGGTAGGAATGGTGTTCCAGAAACCTAATCCTTTCCCCATGTCAATACATGACAACGTTGCATACGGGCCCCGCATACATGGCGCTCCCAGAAAAGAAATAGACGGCATTGTAGAATATGCACTCAGATCCGGTGCTCTCTGGGACGAGGTTTCCGGCAGGCTGAACACCTCAGCCCTTGACCTCAGCGGCGGCCAGCAGCAGAGGCTCTGCATCGCAAGGACCCTTGCAGTGAAACCGGAAGTCATACTCTTTGACGAACCATGCAGTGCGCTCGATCCCATATCCACTAACAAGATAGAGGACCTTATACTGGAGCTTAAAAAGCAATACACTATTGTAATAGTTACTCATAATATGCAACAAGCTGCCAGGATTTCCGATTATACGGCATTCTTCCTACTTGGCGACCTGATAGAGTTCGGAAGAACGGAGCAGATATTCGAGAGCCCGCAGAAAAGAGAAACTGAAGATTATATTACAGGAAGGTTTGGGTGAAATATGACACGTACACACTACCAGCACAGTCTGGATGTTCTCAAGAAGAACGTGATGGAAATGGGAGAGAAATCGCATAAGCTGGTCACAGATTCCGTGAGGGCATTAGGTTCAAGGGATATCGGGCTTGCAGAGGAGGTCATTGGCAGAGATAAGGAGATCGATGGTTACGATCTGAAGATAGAAAAGTGCGTTTCCCAGCTTATCGCACGCGAGAGCCCGACAGCCGGAGATATGAGATTTGTGACATCCTGCTTCAAGATATCGCTTGACCTTGAGAGAATGAGCGATAATGCAGTGGACATTGCCAAAGGGACCAGATGCCTTGAGGAAGGACATACACAAGCTCCGGAAAACATCTTCAGGATGGCAGAACTGGGGCAGGAAATGCTCAGGCGGTCCATGAAGGCTTTTGACACACTGGACGAGAAGCTCGCCAGAGCAACGGCTAAGGAAGACGACAAGATCGACAGGCTCTTCTATGAGACCCAGAGGGAGCTTATCGAAATGATGAGTGATGACAAGTCCATGATAAACAATGCATCTTACCTGCTGTTTGTCATACGCTACCTGGAGCGCATAGGTGACCATGCGTGCAACATCTGCGAGAGCGTGGTCTACATGGCCTCAGGCGAGAGAGTGGATCTGAATTAGACACGGGATCGTGTAAAAAAGAAAAGGGGCGCAAGGCCTAGAAATCAAACAGGGAGCTCTGCGATCTTGCAGAAGGGGAACTGCCTGAGGGCTTTTCCTCTCTCTTCTTCCTGTTGTTGACCGCCGGTTCCCTTGGCCTGTCAGAGAAATCGAACAGGCCTTTTTGTTTGGAGTCATAATCGAGGTTGGAGATGTCAACCCCAAAGGCATCCAGTATCCTCTCTACGGGCGGAAGCACCTGTTTCTTGATATAGTAATCTACGTCGATAGGTATGTTGTGCTCCCTGACATATTCCGGGTCCTCTGCACGGTTGACGAAAAGGTCTTTGCCTGCCGTAATGACAAAGGGAATACGTTCACCGACAGCTGGCGGGGCACCTGTCCGCTCCTCTATCTTTTCAACAACAGTGAGATGGGGCTGCTTGTTCTTATAGCGGGAGGCATTCTTCGAGAACATGCGTGTCATGGTAAGGTCGTCGATTATATCCTTGTCCTTGCGCACATCGATATTCCTCACGCGGTCCACCACCTGGCGTACGTGGGAAACTGCCGCCTCAACATTACCTTCCTTAAGGATCAACTCCAGGACACGGTTAAGCGTCTTGGATGTAAGCTCACACCAGTCCCTCCGGACAGTTTCCATGCCTTTGACCTTGATGGAATCCTTCCATTCATTTCCTGCGCGTTCAAAGACCCATATTGCATATCTCTTCTTGGCCAGGAAGATGCCTCTCCTTGCTATGGATTCGAATTCAAGTTCCATCGGGTCAGGCAGTGAGGCTGAAACCGTATCTGCGATCCTGCTGCCCACAAGGCCTGCATCATCGAGGGATATGGGAGTCTTTGAAGTGCACTGGACGAAAACACTGTCTGTATCCCCGTACACAACTGAAAGTGAGACTGTCCTGTCGCCTGCCCGGGGAACATCCACTTCCTCTGTGAAGAGAACCTTGCTGTCCCTCAATACGACCTTGTTGATCTGTCCATTGATGATGGCCCGTGTATTAATGATATTCTCCCTGCCGAAACTCGTAACTGCATTGGCAAGCGGGAGACTGTAAAGCCTTGCTCTTGTATAACCTGAATACCCGTAGAAACTGTTAAGCAGGATCTTCAGTGCAAGCTGGGTTGCATCGAGCACCCGATGCTCTTCCTCACTGGAGGCACCCTTCATGCGCTTCTTGGTCTCTATTCTCCGGTTCAGGAGATTCTCCAGGATAGTCGGCATGACGCCCTTGAAGATTTCCGCAGATACGAATTCCCCTCCCGAAGGAGGCTTTATGGTCTCTCCCTGCGGGCGGTCCTTTTCCACAACGGTGGTATAGCAGAGGTTATGCGCCATCATTATGGTCGGATAAAGTGACTTGTAGTCCATTATGATGATGTTCTCGATAAGCCCTTTCTTTGGCTCGAGGACCTCACCGCCTTTGAGACCTTCACTGCTGAGGTTCCTGAAGCCTACCTCATCATCGGAGGGCTTGGGAGGAATTACGCGATCCCGTTTGCCATATTCCCTGAGCAACAGGTTATCCACCATGGAGGTCTGGCCGCCGTCGACAACCTCCTGCAGCAGGGAACCGCTTACCTGGGACACCGCAATATACTTGTCCAGCAGCCTGAGCCTCATGAACAGTTCCAGGGCAAGCTCGGAGTCACGCTGGGCGTAATCGATGAAACGCAGTATCTTTTCCCCGGAGTCTTCCCAGTGCTCTTCCATCTCGGAGGGGGCGATGTCCAGTTTCTCCATATCAAGGAGTTCCTTTGCCACGTTGCGGAGCGTGTATCGCTTCAGACTGAACTGGCTGCGGATAAGAGGCAGCGCATCCACAACTACCCTCCCGGGCATGGAGACCATGGTGCGGGTCCCTATCTTACGGTAACTGAGCAGCCTGCCGTCCCTGCCTGTTACCGGCCTGACCGTATTCACAGGATCGTTGAGGATGCTTACCCTGTCGACAATATAGGGAATATCGAAGTCCAGTATGTTGTAGCCACCGACAATGTCTGGATCGTACTGCTGGAACACTTCGAAGAAGCGGTTGAGCATATCGGCTTCACTGGCAAAGGTCTCCACATTATCGCTTACTCCTTCTACAGGCTTTGAGACCAGCACAAGGGAGCCATAACCCTCAAAGGCAGGGCTGAAGGAAAGGCTGACCATGATTATGGGAGATGTCTCGGGCATGGGCAAAGACCCGCCCAGAGGCAGGCATTCTATATCGAATGCAAGATACTTCAGAGGGGCGTTTGAAAGTTTCTCGATCTCCTCTATGGAAGAGGCTGTGATGACGTCGTCACAATAAAGTCTCTGGTCCGGGGAACTATCGGAAGAGGGCTCAACTGAAATCCAGCCCATGCCGTGCAGTTCACGGTCAATGAGGAAGCGGTTCCTGAAGAGGATATCCGTCTCGTATATCTCCTTGACAGCAGGGATGCCTGCTATCTCATCGCGTATCTCGGGAACGTTCCCGGGATCGTAGGTGGTCACCTTGAGCATGGGCTTCGGAGACACTTGGTAGCCTACAGGCTCGAATTTATTAACGATCTCCACTTTCTTTATCGCGGAGGAAAAGCGCTCTTTGAGCAACTCACCGGCAGATCCGGGGTCGCTTTTAGTGTTCACATAGAAATAGGGCTCAAAACCAGGTACAAAACAACAGACGCTCCTGCCATCCTCTCCTCTCCCGAAAAGCCGGATGACGGGTCCCTTGTCCTCACGGACATAATCAGCGTCCAGTATCTGAAAATTCATGGCTTCCCTTATGGTGGTACTATTCATATATGTTTTGTTTTAATGCCTGACCGGCATACTCCGGAACTGCCTTCCCGAGAGTAAGAACAAGTATATCTATAAGGCCGGATAAAACTCCAACTGGTTATTTGGGGAATGTAACTAGTGAAAGGGGTAGTATGAATGAATCAAGATCATGTCAACTACTGGTGGGTGTTTCCAGGATTTAAGGTAGAACGAGTCCTTTCAGGGCTAAACCTGCCGGTGAACATTGCATTTGTACCGGACACGGGTAATATTAAAGAAAAGCCGTTATTTTATGTAACGGAACTGTACGGGCAGGTAAAGGCAGTAACAAAAGATTATAAAGTGCATACATATGCCGAGAATTTGCTGGACTACAGACCCAGCCACGAATTTCCGGGCACAGGTGAATCCGGGGTTATAGGGATATGTGTAGAACCCCTGACAGGTGACCTGTTCATATCACTGGTATACAAGGAGGGTGAAAAAACAAAGGCCAAGGTTGTCAGGACAAGCAGCGGCGATGGACTGAGGATGGAATCTCATGAAACCATCATAGATGACATACCTTCTACTTTCCGCTCCCATCAGGTACAGGCTGTTACTATCGGACCTGACAGTAAACTGTATATCAACAACGGGGATGGAGGAGAGGCATGGAAATCGCAGGATGTGAACGACCTGCGCGGGAAAATATTGCGGCTTAATCCTGACGGGACCATACCCTGGGACAACCCCTATCAGGATAGTCCGGTATATGCCGGAGGCCTGAGGAACCCTTTTGGAGGAGTGTGGAGAAAAAGCGATAACCATCTCTATGTTTCGGACAACGGGCCGCATAAGGATGACCGCATTGCAAGGATAGAACCGTATGGTAACTATGGATGGCCCGGAGATATGCGCAAAGGATCCATATTCTGGTGGCACCATACCCAGGCTCCGACAGCCTTAGACTTCATGCAGGGAGGGCAGTTCCCGCCCCAATTCAATGACCACTTGTTCGTAGCCCTTTTTGGCAATACCTACAGCGAAGGAAGAGTGGATGGAAAGGGAAAGAGGATAGTTAAAATTGAACTGAACGCCCAGGCAAGTGCAGTCAAATCATATGACGATTTTGTAATATATACCGGCAAGGGACCTGCAAGCCCATGCGGCCTGGCCTTCGGACCGGACGGACTGTACTTCTCAGACCTGCATGGAGAAAAGGACAGCGGGGGAAATATCTATAAGGTAACTATTGATCCTGAAAAGCTTCAGGGGCTGATAGAATACGGAATGGAAGACGAGTATCCGGGATTCTGGGCAGAACTCCGGAGCTGGGCTAGGGCTAAAGGAATTGCCTGATTTGTCCTGAGAGGATTGGCGGGGAATATCAATGGAATATATAAAAATATCAGGAACAGATATCAGAGTATCAAGGATTGGCCTAGGAACTCAGCCAATCGGCTATTTCGATAAGGAGTCGGGCATGCGGACCATCAGGAAGGCGCTTGACCAGGGCATTGATCTCATGGACACCGCACCCGTGTACGGTGACGGAAGAGCTGAAGAGATCCTGGGAGAAGTTTTGAAGGACTACGATCGCGAGGAAGTGATAATCTCAAGCAAGGCAGGGATGGAAAAGATCAACAGTAGACCTGTAAGAAATGCCAGTCCTGAACTGATGGAAAAGACACTTGAGCAGTCGCTTCAAAGGCTTGGCACGGACCACATAGATATTTTCCATGTACACTGGCCTGATCCGCTTTATCCTGCAGAGGAAACTGCCAGGTTCATGGGCGAACTTAAGGAAGAAGGAACCATAAGGGCTATCGGGGTCAGTAACTTCAGCTCCGAGCAGACATATGAGTTTTGCAGGCATGCGGAGGTCAATGTCTCCCAGCCCCCGTACAACGTGTTCGAAAGAGCTGTGGAGGTGGGTGTACTGCCCTTCTGCCAGAAGAACGACATAACGCTCATGGCATACAGGACCCTCTGCCAGGGCCTGCTTACAGGGAAGATGAGATTGGATGCTGATTTCAGCAGCCACCCGGTGAAGAAGGCCGACCCGAAGTTCCAGTCTCCAAGATATCAACAGTATCTGGAAGCTGTGGGCAGGATAGATGACTTCATGAAAGAAAAGCATGGCAGGACAGTACTGGATCTTGCCGTCCAGTGGATCCTTGGCTACGATAACACCATAGCCCTCTGGGGCGGATGGAAGCCTGAGCACATGGAGCCTGTCAGCGAGATCTTTGGCTGGAAACCTGATCCGGAAACAAGGGACCAGGTGGTAGAGATAATCAGGAAGACAGTCAAGGATCCGGTGGGACCGGGATTTCTGGAGCCTCCAACAAGGCAGAAAACAGATTAAAATGGCTGCATGAGCAAAATCACTGCCAATAAAATGTAAAACATGCCCGGAGCGTGACTCGAACACGCGACCTCCAGATGTCTCAGGAGATTTGGACGCACGGTTAATATTCCCTATGAGTCTGGCGCCCCAACCGACTAGGCTATCCGGGCAGTGCAGCATGTAAAAGGGCAATCTTGTATTAAAGCGTGTCGATTGAATATCGCATTCCATTACCTGTTTTTAATAACGCCTGAAAGAAAATAGTAATGAGGAACCGGATCAATACCCGGTTGCCTCAGCCAGAGCACGTGCGGACTCAGGGTTTGCGGAGTTGCCTCCGACAACGATCACAAAGTTCTCGTTGCTCCAGATATACCTGTACCTGGCAGCCTGTGTTCCGTCTGCAGTCGTGTAGGTGTTTATCCGTGTTGCAGCATGATCATTAAAGGAGTCTTCGGTAAAGCGCTCCCCAGAGGAAAGCGGCCTGAAGGTAGCCTTGTACTGCTCCACGAAGTTCTCTGCCGCAGAGCTGCTTTCCATCTCAATGGCATGGATGTAGTAATCCACAGCACCGGTGTCCTGGTATAAGCCCTCTGCCGCGCCGGTAAGATCCGATACCGCGACATACTGCCTGCTGACCTCATCCACTGTCATGGCCCTCGAACCCAGGTACTCAAAGCCGGAAGCATCTTCAACAACCACAACATCAGCAGCATCCACTCCGGACATATCCCTGCCGCCGTTCCCACCGATACAGCCGGACAGCGCCAGTGTAAGCATCATGATAGCAAGTGTGCTGCACACTAAAAGTTTCCTGTTCAGTTTCATCTGTAAACCTCAAACTGCGAAATAAACATTCGCCGTTCTAAATGAATTGCATTAAAAAAAGAATTGTAGAAGGGAAGATCCCTTCTAGCGTTTATCTATTGTTCGTTTAGTTCCTTCTGACAAGGTATGCGACTGCAAGGAGACCTGCAACTGCGAAGATTGCCTCAAATCCTGGGGACTCTTCCTCAGGAGTGTCGACTGGAGTGTCGTTGGTTGGAGTGTCAACTGGAGTCTCGTCAACTGGAGTCTCGTTTCCTGGAGTCTCGTTGCCGTTGTCGACTGGAGTCTCATCGGTTGGAGTGTCAGGCTGGGTTACGCCATCGCCCTCGATAGTTACTGTAGCGAATGGGTAATATCTTACTGCAGTATCGTCTGCAACCTTGAAGCTCATGCCCTGTGCGATTGAAACAGTCTTGTCTCTTGTAAGGGTTATGGAGTTAGTGTTTTCCATAAGGAGGTAGTCAGCTCCTACTGTTACAACCTCGAGCTTGTCGAAAGTGTCATCAGTCTCGATTTCAAGTACATTCTCGTAGTCCATGAGCCAGATACCGTCAACAACTGCAAGGCTGTCAACCTGTCCCTGGAAGACGTTGGTAACTGCGACTCTCAGAACTGCAACATCATCCTCACCGGCGATATCGTCAGCTTCGTAAGTCCAGACTGCGGTAGAGCCTGTGGATACATCGAGGATCTCATCTTCTATGAACTCTCCGTCCTTACTGAACTCTATCCAGACCTTGTTACCTTCAACATCGATCTGCTTTGCAGTAATTGCATAGCCTTCTGGAAGCTGAAGTGCTGTACCGGTTCTCAGAGTGTACTTCTGATCTGCATCCAGAAGAAGCTTTGAGAGCTTGTCTGGTGTGTTGTTGTCGAGTGGGATGTACTTCTCAGCGAAGAGACCCATGACATTGTAAGAGCCAAGCAGGTTGCCACTTGCATAGTCTACGGACTCGATTGAGGTGTTGTATGTAAGGTCGCCTGCTGCAATGGTACGGCTGCTAATTGCTGCGATCTCCATTGTTTCAGTAGAAATGTTGTCATCCAGGTCATAGTAGAAGCCTGCGAAGTTTGTAGCGTCGAGTACGCCAGGGCCTGTTAAAACAGAACTCCTGATCTCAACACTGGTAGCTGCACTTGCTGACATTACGGTCAATGCCATCAGCATAAGGGCAACTACTACAGTTGTCGTTAATTTAGTCATTTTTGTTCCTCCGTTTAGTTCTAATGTCAAAGAGTGAGAATCATGGAATAAAGCACGATTTGTGCTTTATGGGCTTCAGCCGGACCGGACGATTTGTCGGGTTCGTTTATTGCCGAAGGAGACTTCATCACCCTCCTAATCCCGTCATATTGGATTACAAGTGTTCTATTAAACAATTGCCGTATTAAATCTTTTGTGGTCAAAATTCGGGGAATTATCACACTGCACTGGCAAGTATCGATGCATTTGACGGTAAATGTCGAATTAAAAGCTCCCATGTTCGATAAAAGCCGATGAAAACCTGAGATTTGAGGTTCTTTTATATATGATAGGATGAAAGCCCATCGTACTTGTATCTAAATTAATAGGGCCAGGCAGTACCTGATCTTCAGCATCTGTTTTACTAAACACATGCAATTATCAGGGATAGGATGCCAGATTGGATTTATAGTATAAATGCCTGCCTGTACTTTCATCCGGACTGATATTTTTCCACAATCTTCTTCATGACATGGATTCACACGGATGAACACGGATTTCGGGAATTTTGGATATAGAATTCTCTCCGGGCCCAATCTGTGAATCCGTTATTATTATATGTGCCAGGACATTTAAAATAAGGACAGGACCTCAGATTAGCCTGATAACCCCTCATTATAATAAGAATAAGTTCAATATATTTATATATACGGTACAATAGAAGACATATCGTAAAAATCATTCATCCGCTTTGATACAAAACATGACCTCCCTGCTACAGGGAGTTATTGATCTCACAAGGAGTGAAAAAGTAAAATGTTCGATGGTGCAGTTTCTGAAGTAATCTCGATGGAGGACGCGGCAAACCGGGTCAAGACAGGCATACCCGGCTTTGATGAGCTGTGCGGTGGCGGGCTTATCAGGGACAGGACATACCTGATATCCGGCACATCGGGTGCAGGGAAGACCAACTTCTCAATACAGTTCATATATAACGGCATTACCAAGTACGGAGAGAACGGGATCATAGTCGCGACCGAGGAGCGGCCCGAGCAGATACGGGAGAACGTCCTGAAGTTCGGCTGGGACCTTGAGGCACTCGAGGAGGAGAACAAGCTGGTGATAATCGACGCATGCTCCACCAAGATAGGCATCCCCTCCCAGGAGAAATACGTCGATGTGCGGCCCTTCGATATCCGTTCCATGATGGACCAGATCATCGCAACCCAGGAAGAGATCAATGCCCGGCGTGCGCTCATCGATTCCACAACATCCGTAAGTTTCTACCTGCAGGACCCTGCGAAGATCAGGATAGAGCTCCTCAAGCTCAGTACCACGCTGGAGGTCATCGGCCTTACCTCAATGATGACATGCGAGCTGATCGAAGAAGAAAACCCTTCCAGGTTCGGCGTGGAAAACTTCGTCACCGACGGGACCATCGTACTATACTACAAAAGGCATGAGAACGTGCGCATGAGAAGCATGGAGATCTACAAGATGCGCGGTTCCGACCATAGCAAGAAGATCCACCCCTATGACATAACCCCCGACGGGTTCGTCATCCATCCGCACGAAGAAGTCTATTCCATGTTCTGAATGGAACGGGACCAGGGCTCCGGAAACAACAAAAGGCCATCTTATCTGCCGGATACCGGTCCATCGTTCTTCTTCATCGAAAGATAGGATCATAAAAAAGAGATGTGCAACTCAGAGAACTGCCATCAAGCAGGATTCCCAAGTCCCTGTAACTTAAAGCCACCTGTTGAAGCGGTAAAATGGAAGAATTGAAAAATATCTCCTGTGGGATTAAAAGCCTGGATGAATTGCTGGGAGGCTTCAGGTCACCATCCACTATGCTGATAGCAGGGACTGCAGGGGTCGGCAAGACGATCATGGCTCTGCAGATGCTCTCCGAGGCAGCCCGTAACGGGGAAAGTACATTATATATCCCTATCACCACCGAGAAAGAACATAAGCTCAGGATGTACCATTCTACGCTTGATTTCTTCGATGATTCATTCAGGGTACATCCGATCAACCGCCAGCTTTCTGAAAAAGACCCCCTGACAACGCTTATAGATATCGGCAACGTCATAGACTCTGCCAAACCCGACAGGCTCGTGATCGATCCTGTCACGCCTCTTGGCTTCGGGTTTGTGGAACAGGAGCGCAGACGCTTCTTCTATACGCTGGATTCGATGCTGCAGGAGAGGGACATGCTTACCCTGCTTGTGGGAGAACTGGTACGGGAAGAGCTGCACAGGTCAGTCATCAGCCATCTCTCTGACGGGATCATATATCTTTCACGTGCAGATAAGGGAGCAAGAGCTGACCATTACCTGGAGTTTGTCAAAATGAGGGGCATTGATCCTGGAAAGAGGCCAGAGATCACATCCTGTAAATACCTGTATGATATTACGTCGAAAGGCTTTACAGTCTATCCACACCTTAAGCCCGAGAATGATTTCAGGCTTGACGATTCACGGGTAGAGGCCGGGATCCCGGGCCTTGACTGCATGCTGGGAGGAGGGATGATCAGATATAGCAGCACCCTTGTAGCAGGAAAGCCTGGCACCGGGAAGAAAATATTCGGTCTTCAGTTTATCAGCCAGGGCCTGCAGAATAGTGAACCCGCACTGGTAGTAACTTTCGACGACTCCCCCCACCAGTTACTCATGGATGCGAGAAGAATGGGATGGGATCTGCTCCCCTATATCGACACAGGGCAATTGCGCTTTATCTGCACGAACCCTGGCAGCATCTACCCTGCAGAACATGCACTCAGGATCAAGAAAGACATAGAAGCAGCAGGTGCAACAAGGGTCTTCTTCGATGGCATCAACAACCTGGAGATATCCATACCTGATCACCTCAAACTGCGCGGATACCTGCACTCCCTTACAAGCTACCTTAAAAGTAAAAACATCACATCATTATTTACAACAGACACTGAATCCTGCGATTGCCCCGGTGACGAGAGAATAGATTTCGCCTACATCATGGACTCCGTGGTGATCCTCCACAGCTCCAATGCAAACAGCCGTATGTACATGTGCATAACAAAATCAAGAGGCACGAAGCATAAGAATGCCGTAAGGGAATATTCTATCACGGAAGAAGGGATAAAACTGCGTACTGACACCCTCCTCGGGTAAAAGAAAAAGGCAGTAGAGGGTCAGATAGTGCGTACCCGCTTCTCTACGGCGTCACCAAGCTCGGTCAGGCTATAGGAGCCGTTATCCTGCTTTATGAGACCCTTTTCCAGCAGTTCGTCAATGATCTTTTTAACAGAAGGGCTGGCGATATGCATGTTCTTTGCCAGGCGGTCCACGTCCAGTTCATGCTTTGAGCCCAGAAGGGAAAGAAGTTTCTGCCTATTCTTGTTTCCTGTCACAAATCCTATCATGTCTTCCATTTTATCCTCACTATCAATAGGAGCCACATAGTATAATTATTTTCTCACTTCATGTCTTATTAAAGAGCATCAGATCAGATATCGCTTCAAGCACAGGTCTTTAGCCACCAGTTTATGCTTTCCCAGTGTACTTCAGGCAGATTCACACGAGAAGGGATAGATTTCGGGAACACTGGTTTTAGAAGCCACTGCCACGTAAGAGCAGTGTAAATCAGTGCTGATCCATGTCTGAAAAAATAAACAGGAAAACACAACAAACCATAAAGACATGGATTTGCGCAGTTGAAAATGAATCTTACATAATTAGTTTCATTAGATTAGAAAGAGGTTTTAAGAAGTTGCGATACCCGCTTACTACTGGGCCATAAGGATACATTTATAAACGGTGATGTATATGTAGTTGTGGCGGGCTAGTCCGGGTAGGCCGGCGTTACCTGTAACCCGAAATCGCCGATATGCGGGGGACGAAGCCAAGAGGAGATGTCTGGATCATTTTCAAACCTGTGATCTCAACTGAGAAGCCCCGTCCTGTTTGGATGGTGTCGGTATAAGGGCTTGTTGGAGAACCTGTTCTTATATCTTAACTGCGGGAACCAGTTCAGGACCGGAAGGGAGCAGACCTACCGTGGGCAACTATCGCTTGCAGGGCTGCGGGGTGGAGAAGAGGCCACAGATAATTTGAAGATGTGAAGGGCAGCGACTTGCGGCGTGCCCGCTACCTGACTCCAGAAGCATTAAATACATTGCTTGCATTTAGGGACGCATTCTGATAGTGACGAGATAGCCAAGCCCGGTATGGCGCAGGATTGCTAATCCTGTGGTGCTTCGCATCACGGGGGTTCGAATCCCCCTCTCGTCGTCCATTTTTCCGGTTATTGAGACGTCGGGGCGAAAAGAACTAATCACATGAGCTCTTATCCAACCACGTTATGTCAGAGAAAATACCCCTCCCGGTTCTGAACAATCATCCGAGGAACCAGACGAAGAAGACCGTGTCCTGCAATTCCTGTGGCACGGGAGGTTGCAGAGGCGGCTTCGGAATAAAGCAGGGATCTGAAAAGGAAGAAGCCTTCAGGCTCATATTCCTGTATGTTGCCATGGGGATCATTATGTTCGTAGTAGCCTACGGAATAATGAGACTTCTATCTTACATCAGCGGATAAGGTTATTCTTCCGCTTTGGCCCTGGAGCTGACCCTTCTACTGTTTCCTTCGCTACTATCTTTTCGCCAGCCAGAGGATATCGCTGCACTCTGCCACAGCTCAGGCATGTGATGTTAAGGCGCCCGTCTTTCAGGCGGACCCTGCAACTGGCCCCGGGAGAGAGAAAGGAGCCACAGCCTTTGCACATTTTCCTTTTCAGTTCAGAAGGCAGGCTCACCCGATAGCGCATCCCGATCCGTTTTGCCAGGGAAACATACCTGTTGCTTCTTACAGGACTCTCCGCATACTCCCTGCCTGCCAGATCGAACAGGCAGACTATACGTTCATATGCGATGTCCTTTGCAACTGCTTTGTTTTTCTGTCTGTGTTTTGCCATGGATACTTCCTCAGAAAGGATCAAGGATGATTACATCTATGTTTGGCGCTCCTGATCCGACCATCCGGGAGAATTTATCCGGATCAGCATCCTGCCTCCCGGGATCATAATGCATAGGTATGGCGACCTTGGGAGAGAGAATAACTGCAGCCTCAGCAGCTTGTTCCTCCTTCATGGGAGAACGGCCGCCTATGGGAAGAAGGGCTACATCTACCGAGAAGTCACGCATCTCGGGTATTACGGCAGTATCGCCTGCATGATATATCCTCAGGCCGCCTATTTCAAGTATATACCCAACACCGCCGTTCTGCGGTTCAGGGAGGGTTTCACCCTCGTATGCAGGAACCACTTCTATGCCCACGCCTTTTATAGCAAGTTCACCCGTCAGGGAATCACCTGCTGCGACCCTTCTGGCGTCCCCCCTGAAATCAAGGCTGACGCTTTCGGGTACAAGTGTCGTTGCATCGCCCTTGCGGACCTTCCGGATGGACTCCGGATGGCAGTGCTCATCATGTTCCTGTGTTATAAGGAGTATGTCTCCCATATCCTCTGAAGGAACATCGTATGCAGGCAGATACGGGTCGATGTAGATTACCCGGTCATCCCCTTTGATCATGAAACCTGCGTGCCCTAGCCAATCTATTGTCACACTGCCAATTGTTACACTGCCCAAATTATCACTTCATCAGCCTTGCGCCTGTATTTTATTATGATACTCCTATAGTACTACAGATGACGACATGATATATCTTAAGTTTGCTGAGCCGGCGAACTGTGACGACAGTTATATCAGATGGATTGTAAATGAATATTCTAACTCACCACCAGATCCCTACAGACATCATGAAAGGCATGAACTATAAGAAAACCAACATTCTCTGCTCCTCAGCAGATCCGGCAAGCAGAAATATCAAAGAGAAGTTACTGTTGATCCGGGAGTGGAAACCCGTGGAGGAGCTTCCGCGATTGTGGGAAGGCCTCGCCGGTATACTCGAAACTGACACCCACAGGATAATCGAGATCGAACAGCATCACATATACCAGGACCGTATCGATGAGACCATGGAACAGCATGGATATGATACCGACCTCATCATTGTGGCGTCCAGGCATAAGAGCAGTGACGGCAGGGCAGTCCTGACAGCACATTTCACAGGAAATGTCAAAAGTGCGCATTTTGGCGGGAGGCCTTTTGAGCTGTCCGTACCGGCCCCTTTTATGATCAGTTCCATCCTTCGCAACATGCAGCATCTTGCAAAAGGGACCGGCTTTGAGATAAACATGGAATCCACTCACCACGGCCCCACAGATATTGCAACTCCAATGGTGTACGCCGAGATCGGCAGTGGGCCGGAGCAGTGGGTCGATCCGGCTGCAGGAGAGATCGTTGCAAAGGCAATAATGGAAGCTGAGCCGGTAAATCAGCCGGTGGCGATTGGTTTTGGAGGCGGGCATTATGCAAGCAGACAGACAAAGCTGTTACTTGAAGAGGACATCACTTTCGGGCATAATTTCCCGGACCATCAGCTGGGCGACATAGATATTGAGCTTATAAGGCAGGCTTTTGACAAGTCCGGGGCAAAGTTCGCATACCTGGATCGGAAATCGATGCCTGCCAGGGAAAGGGACAGGATACAGGGCCTCCTTCAGGAGCTGGGATACATCGTACTGCGGGAAGGGGATATAAGGGAGTTGAGAGGTCTTGACTGGGAACTGTTCCTGGATATCCGCAGGATGGCTGAAGAACTGTGCCCCGGAGGCAGGTTCAGGATAAACAGGTGTTTCAGGAGCGCAGCGGCCAGTGCACTGCAGGCAGGACAGGAGGAGAAGATCCATGCTGCAGTGGTGAACGAGCAACTGCTACAGGAAGTAGTTTCCGTGGACAGGGAGGCACTATACCGGACCCTGGAAGAGTTTGCTCCCGTTTATCTTGAAAAGGAGAATGGCACATTATCCGGACACATACTGGGCTTCGGTGAAAAGGTAAGAATAATGACGCAGGATATCATAAATGAATGCATTAAAATACTAAAAGAGCATTATGAAGTTAAATATATTCCAGAGGAGAATCTAATTTATATAGTGACTGAGAAGTTCAGTCCCGAGATGGCAAAGGGGCTTGGTGTCGGTCCGGGTCCTCTGTATGGAAAACTGGCCAACAAGGAAACAGTTATAGTCAATGGAAATGTTATCGGACCGGAAATGGTCCACGTGCGAAAGATTAAAGAAATCCCATTGACCATTCACTAACAATCACCCGTAACTGAATACACGACATCTGAGGGAAAAAAGATGAAATCCATAGTAGAAGAGGCACTGGCAAGGTCTGAACAGGAAGCGCATCTTCGCAACCCGGCTAGAAGCCAGGATCAGAGAGACATCAATGCTGAACTAGAAGAAATGCTGCGTGAGCTGCAAACCAATATCAAGGTAATTGGTTGCGGTGGCGGTGGTTCTAACAGCGCGCAGAGGATGGCTGACGAAGGAATAAAGGGCGCAGAGCTTGTTGCGCTCAATACGGATGCACAGCACCTCCTGAACATAAGTGCCGACAGGAAGATACTCATCGGAAGGAAGAAGACAAGAGGACTTGGTGCAGGCAGCCTTCCGCAGATAGGAGAAGACGCAGCCCTTGAGAGCGTGGATGATATTGCCAGCGTGGTTCAGGGAAGCGACATGGTATTCATTACAGCCGGACTCGGAGGAGGAACCGGAACAGGTTCAGCCCCAATTGTTGCAGAGGCTGCAAGGGATGCAGGCGCACTGACCATCGCAGTGGTAACATTGCCTTTCAGCGTGGAAGGCCATGTGAGGCGCACAAACGCAGAAGCAGGCCTTGAGAGATTAAGGGATGTGGCAGATACTGTCATCGTCGTACCAAATGACAAGCTGCTGGAAGTAGTTCCCAGGCTGCCCCTTCAGGCAGCATTCAAGGTTTCTGATGAAGTCCTCATGAGAGCCGTAAAAGGTATTACAGAGCTCATCACAAAACCAGGGCTTGTCAACCTTGACTTTGCCGATGTAAGGACCGTGATGCAGAACGGAGGAGTTGCCATGATAGGTCTTGGCGAGGCAGAGGGCGAGGCAAAGGCAGTGGAATCCGTGCAGAAAGCACTTCGCAGCCCGTTGCTGGACGTTGATATCTCAGGTGCTACATCAGCCCTGGTCAATGTTGTGGGCGGACCGGACATGACCATTGCAGAAGCAGAGAGCGTAGTGCAGGAAGTCTACAACAGGATTGACCCGGAGGCAAGACTTATATGGGGTGCCCAGGTGGATAACTCCCTTGAGAATACCGTGCGTACCATGATCGTGGTTACCGGAGTGAAGTCCCCGCAGATCTACGGCCACGGCGGTGCAAAGAACGTCACCAGGAGATACGGCATAGACTTTGTCAAATGAAGTCCTTATAAAGACAGACTACCGGTTGAACAGTACTGAATGCACTGTTCAATCGAAAGGTATTTTATTATATACGCTATTTAGATGGCTCTATAAATTGCGTTTGGCAGGAATTTACCAAAGCTATTATCCTATCATCTTATCAAGCTTAACCGGTTGTGAAGTACTTGGCAGAAGAATTTGATATTAAAGAACTTAACAGTAACATAGGCCAGACCCTCAGGTCCTACCTCAGGGTGCTCAAGCTTACAAAGAAACCCTCCAGGGAAGAGTTTCTGACTATAGCAAAGGTTGCCGGGCTGGGAATCCTCGCAATCGGATTTGTAGGGTTCATCATATACGTGCTATTGGTAGAATTGCCGAGAATGGTGTGAATATGGCCGAAGATTCTGCGATATTTGTGGTCAAGACTACTGCAAATCAGGAGCGCTCAGTTGCAAACATGCTCACACAGGTCGCACGCAAGGACCATCTTGATATCAGGGCGATAATCGCCCCTGATGAGCTTAAAGGATATGTTCTCATCGAAGCACCCGAACCAGGTGTTGTTGAACAGGCCATCCAGACAGTTCCCCACGCGAGGACAGTTGTCAAGGGAAGGTCAAGCATAGAGGAGATATCCCACTTCCTTACTCCGAAACCCACTGTAACAGGCATAACAGAAGGCGCGATCATTGAGATCACTTCCGGCCCGTTCAAGGGAGAGAGAGCCCGCGTCAAGAGAGTGGACGAAGGTCACGAGGAGATCACTGTGGAACTCTTCGATGCAGTTGTACCGATACCTATAACTATTCGTGGCGATACTGTAAGAGTCCTCAGGAAAGAAGAAGAGAACAATTCCTGATACAATTTATTTATAATCAAAATTCAATGGTGATGTTCAAATGGCAAATGTCGTTGAAGCACTGGTCCCGGGAGGCAAAGCAAACCCAGGACCACCACTTGGTCCGGCACTTGGTCCTCTGGGGATCAACGTAAAAGCCGTGATCGATAAGATCAATGAGAAAACAAAGGATTACAACGGAATGCAGGTCCCCATCAAGGTAATAGTTGCTGCGGACAAGACATTCGAGATCGAGGTCGGTACACCCCCGACAGCAGCACTGATCCTGAAGGAACTTGGACTTGAGAAGGGTTCAGGAGCCGCAGGGACCACCATGGTAGGCAATCTCACAATCCCGCAGGCCTCCAAGATAGCACGCATGAAGAAGGATGATATGCTTGCATACACCTTAAAGGCCGCTGTCAAGGAAGTCCTTGGTGCTTGTGTGCCAATGGGCGTCACCGCTGAAGGGATGCATGCCAGGGAATGTCAGAAGGCCATTGATGAAGGCAAGTTTGACGACGTGCTGGCAGCAGAATCCTGGTAACCGCACTTACACAGGCCTGACCGATAGGTTTAAAACTGTTGTTTAAGTAAAGGTGCCCGTTAGACAGAGTTTCAGTCATCTAACTGAAACTCTAAATAAGCCGTAGTAGACCGGAACGGTCCTGCCTGAACATTTTGTTCAAACTACGGGAGGTAAAGAATGGCAGAACAAAATATAGTAGAAGCTATTAACAGGTTATTGCAGGAGTCACCACAGCGTAATTTCGCTGAGAGTGTGGACCTGGCTATAAACCTTAAGAATCTTGACATGAGTCAGCCTAAAAACCGTGTCGATGAAGAGATATTATTACCGCACGGTTTAGGAAAGGACCTCAAGATCGCTGTTTTTGCGAAAGGAGAAGTAGGTCTCCAGGCAAAGGAAGCGGGTGTCCAGTACGTATTCACTGATACGGACATCGCTGACCTCGGTGCTGACAAGGCACGCGCAAGGGCTATTGCCAACGAATGTGACTTCTTCATTGCCGAAGTTCAGTATATGGCCCAGATCGGTAAGAACCTGGGTGCGATCCTTGGTCCGAGAGGAAAGATGCCAACACCCCTGCCACCTGGCAAGAATGTTGGGGATCTTGTGAACAACGCAAAAAGCTCCATCAGGATAAGATCGAAGGACAGGCTTACGTTCCACGTATCTGTAGGACGTAAGGACATGGATGTCAACAAGCTGGCAGACAATGTGGAAACTGTCCTGAACAGGGTCGAGCAAGCTCTTGAGAAGGGTAAGCATAACATAAGATCTATCTATGTTACGACCACCATGGGCAAATCCGTGAAGGTGGTATAAATGGAAGACATTCACCACGCAGAGCGCGTTCCTCAATGGAAGAAACAGGAAGTTGAGGAGATCAAGGAACTCATCAGGAAGTATCCCCTGTTCGGAGTAGTGGGTGTCGCCGGAATTCCTGCAAAGCAGCTTCAGAAAATGAGAAGGGACCTTCAGGGTACTGCTGTTTTGAAGGTTGCAAGGAACACACTCATCAAAAGGGCATTTGACGAATCACACGAAGATGTCATGAAGATGGATGATTACATCGACGTGCAGACAGCCCTTATCTTCACCGAACAGAACCCGTTCAGACTTTATAAGGTGCTTGAACAGAGCAAGAGCCCCTCACCCATAAAGGGAGGAACTGTTGCACCCAAGGACATTGTTGTTCAGGCAGGTCCGACCGGTTTCCCGCCAGGACCCATACTCGGAGAAATGCAGAGTGTAGGGATACCGGCTGCTATAGACGCCGGTAAGGTAGTGGTAAGGGAAACGAAGACGGTTGCAAAGGAAGGAGAGGTCGTCTCCCAGAAACTTGCAGCCATGCTCACAAGGCTTGAGGTTTACCCGATGATAGTGGGCCTGGACCTCAGGGCAGTCCTTGAGGCAGGTTCAGTCTTTACACCGGACGTACTTGCCATCGATGAGACAAAGTTCTTGTCAGATGTTATGCTGGCAGCCCGGCAGGCACTCAACCTCTCAGTCTATGCAGCATACCCGACCGCAGACAGCATCCGCGCGATCATTGCAAAGGCTACAACAGAGTCACGCAACCTTGGTATCAATGCAGCTGTGCTCGAACCGGACATCATGGATGCCCTGCTTGGAAAAGCATACTCACAGATGCTTGCAGTGGCATCTGCAGCTTCAGATGTTAACGGGGAAGCGATCGATGACGAGCTGAAAGAGGCCCTTGGAGCAAGGGCATCAGCAGCAGCGGTCATAACCGAAACAACTGCAACTGAGGCCGTTGAAGAGAAGGAAGAAGAGGAAGAGAACAGCGAAGAGGAAGGAATGGCCGGACTCGGAGCTCTTTTCGGATGAACAGGATGGACATAATTACAGATTTACATTAATAAACAAAAGGTGATTTCACATGGAATACATATACGCAGCACTTTTATTGCACAAAGCAGGTAAAGAGATTACAGAAGCAACAGTCACTGCCGTACTTCAGGCAGCAGGCGTAGAGGTCAACGATGCACGCGCAAAGGCACTCATCGCAGCCCTTGAAGGCGTAGACATCGAAGAAGCAATGGCAACCGCAGCAGTCGCAGCAGCACCAGCAGCAGTCGCAGCAGCACCAGCTGCAGCCGCAGCAGCACCAGCAGCAGAAGCCAAGAGCGAAGAAGAAGACAAGGAAGAGGCAGAAGAGAGCGGAATGGCCGGTCTCGGTGCACTCTTCGGGTAAACATCGATCATTACTGCTCGCCCTGTGCGAGCAACTCTCTTTTTTTAGCTGATTTATTATCATAAAAGCAGCATCATAAGACAAATCTATTTGATGCATGATGTGACAGTCCACAAGCGTGAACTGCCTTGCTTCACAGGCACTTCTAAGTCCTCTTAAAGAACATTATCCCAAATAGTACAATTGCACTTGAAAAGCCTAATATCCCTATCAAAGGCAGGTATCCGGTTCCTTCGGCTGCCAGATAGGTCGATGTTATGAGGATCGCCAGCAGGAATACATACTTAGAGATTGTGTCTGCAAGCTTGTATCTTTTGATCTCACTGCTCTTCTTCTCTAATTTCTCTATCCTGTAGCCGCGGATTGTCTCGATCACATCACTGACACCCTGAGGGAGCTCCTTGATTATCTCCAGATATCTGTCCCCCTCCAGCTGCAGGTACTCGGCAGCCTCAAAAGGCGAATATCTTTTCATGAAGACCTGCGTGATGACGGGCTTGGCGTTCTCCAGCAGGTTGAACTTCGGGTCAAGTTCCAGGCAGTTTGCCTCGATCAGTATCAGAGCCCTTTCAAGGGTTGAGAACTCACTTGGAAGGGACAGGTCGTACTTAAGTCCCAGGGTGGCATAGTTATCACTCTGCCTCTCGCCTACGGAATAATTCTGTTTTGATATGATATCATCAAGGTCTATCTTGAAACGGCGGACATCAATATCCTCCTTGTATATCCCGGATATTTTCAGGAAAGCCTCAAAAACGATATCCACTTTTTTCTTGTAGATACCATAGAAAAGGTTAAGCATATTGCGGCGCAATTGATCATCAATGCTGCCCACCGCTCCAAAATCGATATAGGCTATACCATCCTCCTGGAGAAGGATGTTGGAACTATGCGGGTCGGCATGGTAGAAACCGTCGATATAGACCTGTTTGAGATAACTGCTGCTGATCAGCTTTGCATACCACCTTCTTTTATCGGCAGGTATCCGGGAAAGCTTCCTGACAGGTATGCCCTCCATATAATCCATGATCAGGACATTCTCATTGGAGAAATCCTCATAGACTCCTGGCACATGTATCCCTTCCACGCCTTCAAAATTATCTCTGAAGCGCTTGAGGTTCCTCGCCTCGTTCCTCAGGTCCAGCTCCCTGTTCAGCACGTCCCTGAATTCAAAAAGAAAGGCATCGATGTCGAAATTACTGCCAAGCCCCAGTGCCCTTACTATTAAAGGCTTGAGGTCGTCCAGGATTGCAAGGTCCAGATTGATTATGTTGATAAGATCGGGTTTTGTTATCTTTACAGCAACCTTCTTACCCTGGTACACGGCTTCGTAGACCTGTGCAATAGAGGCGCATGCAATGGGAGTGGTATTGAACTCATCGAATACCTCAAGCACATCAAAGTCCCTGCCAATGTCGGCATCATCCGATGGCCTGCAAGCGAATCCGCCGAACGCGGCCTTCATCAGCTCAAAATCAACCCTCCTCACATTATCCTGGAGACGGGAAAGTTCCTCCACATAAACGGCAGGGACAAGATCCGGTCTCTTGCTCAGCATCTGCCCAAGCTTGACAAAGGTGGGGCCAAGTTCCTCCAGCGCCATCCGCAGATTCTCAGCATTCTTCCTGTTCCTGATGTCTGCCGTACACAGGTTGCGCCTGTTTGAAACATAGTAACTGTTGACTTCGCTGTAAAGAGCACTGAAAAGACCGTACCTGTAGAATACCCTGAAAATAGTGACATACCTGCGGAGTTTTTTGAACATCATTTTATTATTTGACCTGTAACTAGATATATTTTCGTATTCTCCTGCCCTTTTTACCGGGATGGCATCTTATGAGGACCTTCTCAAATGGTAACACTAAACAACTATTTATAACAGGCTTCTTATGTACAGAGTGATTCCGGCCGTTGTATCCACACAGGGAAAGCGATGAACATGACAACTGAAGCACCTATTATAGAGCTCAAGGATATCTCGTACTTCTACGCCAGCAGCAAGACAAAGGCGCTTGACAGTGTCAGCCTGAAGATCTATCCCGGTGAGAAGATAGCTATCCTCGGGGCGAACGGAGCCGGGAAGTCAACACTGTTCAGGCACCTCAACGGCATACTTAGGCCAAGCTCCGGCCAGATCCTTATCAACGGGCAAGAGATCACGCGCAAGAACATAAAGCAGGTAAGGCAGACAGTGGGGATGGTTTTCCAGAATCCTGACGACCAGATACTGGCCCCTACCGTGGAACAGGATGTTGCCTTCGGGCCAATGAATATGGGGCTTTCCCAGGAGGAAGTTGAAAGAAGGGTTGCTGAAGCCCTTGAACTCGTGCACATGTCCGGCTTTGAGGAACGTTCACCCCATCACCTTAGCGGGGGCCAGAAAAAGCTTGTTGCCATTGCTGGGATACTTGCAATGCGACCCAGGGTAGTCGTACTTGATGAACCTACAGCAGGGCTGGATCCCCTTACGGCCAGCCAGGTGATCAATATGATAGAGGAAATGAACCTGCAGCTGGGAATCACCGTAATACTTTCCACCCATGATGTCGATATAGTGCCTTCTTTCGCTGAGAGGGTATATGTGATCCATGACGGGAGAATAGGCGCAGAAGGAACTCCTGAAGAGATATTCAGCAAATGTGATCTTCTCAGGAATGCACACCTGCGAATGCCCCGAATCGCAGAGGTATTCAGGCTGCTGCAGGAAAGCGGGGTCGATGCAGACATACAGATAACGCCATCCGAGGCCAGAAACGAGATATTGCGTCTGCTCAGGATGCATGCATAATGACAAGGGCAAAAGAATGCAGATAACTCTTACCGACATCGAGAGGGAATCCTATAAGGACAGCCCTGTCCACAACCTGGACGGGCGTGTCAAGATACTTGCTACCGTCGCCATTATAGTCTTTGCAGTAAGCCTTCCCCGGATAGATGACGGTAATTTCACCCGTCTGCTGGTGGTCGAGATATATCTGATACTTCTCATCTTGCTGGCAAGGCTTAATCCTCTGTACATACTCCTCAGGTTCCTTGCAGTATTACCTTTCGGGCTTGCCATGATCCTTGTGCAGCCTTTCATCAGGCAGCCTTTCATTGATACGTTTACACTGTACCCGGTCGCTCTTCCCTTTGGCTTGACGATGACCTATGAAGGGATATATTTCGGCCTTAACCTGCTGGCAAAATATGTGGCCAGCGTGACAGCGATCATACTGCTCTCCTCGACAACTAAAATGAACGACATGGTTGTCTCGGCAAGGCGCCTTGGAGTACCGGGAGAATTCACGCTGCTGCTTACGATGATGGTCAGATACCTCTTTGTGTTCTGGATCGTGCTCAAGCGCATCAGGGTAGCCCAGCAGACACGCCTTTTTGACATCTGGAACAAAAAAACGCCTCGCAGGTGGATACTCGAGCAGGTCGGATATACTATCAGTTCCCTCTTTGTACGCTCATACGAACAGGGTGAAAGGACCTACATCAGCATGCTTTGCAGGGGATATGGCGGCGAGGCTGCCAATATGTATGTGCACAGAAGGAAACTTGACAGCAGGGATATCCTGTTCTCTCTGACAACAGCTGCAATGCTGACAATACTCACGCTGGCATGAGAAAAAAGGGAAAAGTAAAGAAGGCACCCCAGGAACAGGCAGGCTGCCTCCCATATGTATTTAAAATAAGCTGTTCGATTTACTTCTTCTTCATTACTTTACCTAGGGCAAGGCCAATGCCAAGTAAGATCAAAGTGCCGATAACAATGGCTCCTGCCTCTCCTGCCTTACCATGACCCTCAATGGAATAATCAGGCATAGGGGACTCGAACACAGGAGCAAGCTCTTCCAGGGCGCTCATTCGTTCTTCACCCAGCACGCCTTCTGCCGCACTTTCAAGACCGTCAGGATCCGAGGAGGCAAGGAATGGTGCAAGTATGGAGATGAGCAAGGCAATAACTATACCTGCATAAAGGAACCTGGTATTGCGGTTGCCTGAGACAGTTGCGTTCATGCGACATTTCCTCCGTGTTCAGGGTTCAGAAAGGAATTCTCAAGAAGATCGGGCCTTGAGCGCTCTATAGCCGCAATGGCTATGGCTGTAATAAGTCCTTCTCCTACGAAGCCTATTATCAGATGATAGGTCCCCATTGCCGTTATGCCTGCAACAAGAGGGAACAGGCCTGCAAATGTCAACTGTACGGATGCAGCAATGGCCGATATCAGAAGACCGGCCCAGGCCCCTATGAAAGAGGCAGACTTCATTCCCAGCTTCATTTTTCTTAACGCCACGAAAGCATAGTATCCCGTGAAACCTGAAATGACACCCATGTTCAGGATATTGGCGCCCATTGCTGTTATGCCTCCGTCCGCAAAGACGAAACCCTGGACCAGCAGCACCAGTGTCAGTACGAGCACTCCGGCCATTGGGCTTCCGAAGATGATAGCTACAAGCGTTGCGCCGACCATGTGGCCGCTGGTGCCCATGCCTATAGGGATGTTAAGCGCCTGTATGGCAAATATCCCGGCTGCAAGCGCTGCCAGGACCGGTACTTTCATGTCATCCATCTCCCTCCTTGCCCACCTGAACGACAGGTAGATGAAGGGAAGAGCAATGACCCAGTAAATAAGGGCATGACTTAGGGGTAAGAATGAATCAGGTATGTGCATTGTGCCTCTACTCCAATCGATTTAGTGTTGATCTGGTATGGATAGTGATATGAAAAATACTAAATATTGTAACACTCGTGCATACGGCCACAATGGTATATATTTCTTTTGGACTACAATTTTATAGATTCGTAATACTAAAAAGCATTCTGTATTATACATCAATAGCGCAGGATATTGAGTAACTCACACTGTGACTGTCACATTTATCATGTAGAAAGTTATAATTCCGTCCAAAGAAAGAGATCCACAATGGCAAACTTTTCACCAATCACTGCCGCAAAAGCCCTCTGGCAGATGCGGATCAGAAAGAGGCCTTTCGTCCTCTCCCATGCAGTAAATTCTTCATGCAATATGCAATGCAGCTTCTGTGAGTACTGGAAGGAGAAGGGGCCGCAGATGGGACTGGAGGAGATATTCCGGCTTCTGGATGAGGCAAGGGATTTTGGCATCCAGGTCTACAATGCCTGGACTGTTGAGCCGCTATTAAGAAAGGACCTGCCGCAGATATTCGAGCATGCCAAATCCCTCGGCATGACCACATCCATGATAACCAATGGACTCCTGCTGGAAAAAAGAGCTGAGGAGCTTGTCCACCTTGACTATCTTTCCGTATCTGTCGACGGCACTTCCAGTTATAAGGATATACGGGGGATAGATTTTGACAGGATACTTCCCGGCATCATCAGGGCAAGGCAAGTGATGGGCAAGCCGTTGCTTCTGAACTGTGTTATCAGCGGGAAGAACCTTGACGACATCCGGGAGCTCATTGAGCTTGCAAGGGACCATGACCTGAAGATATCCTTTGAACCCATGTACGAATTCGGAGGCATTGCCGGAGACACCTGGGATGAGCTCGGGATAAGGGACATGGATAAATACCGCGCTACCGTGGACAGGATCATCGAAATGAAAGGACAGGGCTATCCCATAATTAACTCCCTGACCTATCTTACCATGGTAAGGGACCTGCGGACGGACTATAAATGCCACGCCAGCGACCTGATACTCTGCGTGGCGGCAGACGGCAGCATAGAGAACTGCCGGGTGCACAGGCAGCCACTGGGCAATATCAGCGAGGGTATTGCCAGTGTGTGGGAAAGGACACGCGAGGAAAGGAGGATTAAGGCAGAAAACTGCGGAAAATGCCTTTTCTTCGGCTACGTGGAGAACAGCCTCCTCTATGACTTCAATCTGGAGGTCATGAGACACTATGACTGGATGTGAACAGGGTATTAATCAAAGACTAATTATATATAATTTGGTCAATAATATAAGATATATCAGTCACAGGTTGATCCCATGATATCTCCACACACCCGCAGTATACTTTCTATAACCTTATTGTTCATCCTTTCGGCTTCAGTGATAACAGCAACAGCAGGCGCAGAGGCCACCATAAGAATATTCCCTGAATCGGCGAGGGTCAGCGAGACCGGGAACTTCTCTGTCGAAGTGTTCATCGAGCCTGGTGCATCGGTCTCAGGTGCCGAGTTCACACTGACGTACGACCCTTCACTGCTGGAGGTCACCCGTGTCTCAGAAGGCTCTTTCCTTAAGCAGAGCGGAGAACAGACCATCTTCTCGTCTGGCATCATTGATAACACCAACGGCACGGTAAGTGGTGTTTACGGGCTCATGCTGGGCAGGGAAAGGATACTCGGAGCAGGTACTTTCGCAAGCATAGAGTTTACAGCTCTGGGAAAGGAAGATATAGCCCTCATAGAACTCAGAGATGTTACGGTTACCAACTCCACAGGTGCAAAACTGCCTGTCTCAGTCACCAGCGGAAAAGCACTCATAGGCAACGTAAAGGAGTCAGACGGGGTAAAGCAGGCAGGTCACCGGCAAATGACATTAGGAATTCTTGCACTGGCGGGATTACTACTGGCAGCAACGAGAAAAATATGATCTATGAGGACTGCGAACATCCCTATGCAGTCTTTCCCGGGAGCCTGACAGAGACCCGGTCGCCATTGTGCAGACCCAATGTCCGTGCTGCACTGCCCTGGTTCACTGCGATCTCGAAGAATCCGTGGCTTCCTACAAGGCAGAGCAGGTCACCGACAGCAGTCTGTCCGTATGTTCGCAGGAAGGGAATATTGTGGCTGTTTATATGCAACGTCGCTCCGGGAGTTACTTTTTTAGATATAAGGTCACGAGGGATATTAGTGACCACATTCCCGAAATCATCAATAAAGATGACCTCTGCCCCTATACAATCGTCCCGCACGAGCACGCCTGAAATATCAAGATCGACATGATCATCGATCCTGCCACCTGCTTCCTTTACATCCATACCTTTTGCGATAAGGGCCCCTATACGCGCAAAGACATCCCTGCCGTGAAAGGTGGATGAGACTGCACCCAGAAGATCCCTGTTGGTGATCTCGAATACCTCCGGAGCACCCAGCTTCCTTGCAGCAGGGACCATGAGACCATTATCAGGACCCACGAAATAATGCCCGCCTGAGTGGATAACGATCGGCCTGCGGGAAGTGCCCACTCCGGGGTCCACAACCGCTACATGCACTGTCCCTGCAGGGAAATACTCGATAACGCTACAGAGCGCAAAGGCGCCTGCACGTATATCTGCATGAGGGACAGAGTGGGTGACATCCACGATATCTGTGCCGGGACAGATACTGAGTATCACAGCCTTGAGCGATGCCGGGTAGAGGGTGCCGAAATCAGTTGTAAGGGTCACTATTGTCATAATAGGTGGATTTACGCGGCACTATAAAACCTGAGTGATGCACAGAAGATACCTCGGAAAGAGAAAGCAACAAAAAAAAATGGTAAGAAAACAAGTAATGCCCGGGGGCATTACTTTAAGAGGTTGTAGCTCTTGTTGACGATCTTGAGCGCGCAGAAGTCACCGCACATTGTGCATGCGTCCTCATCGCCCGGAGCCCTGCTGTCCCTGATGCTCCTTGCGAGTTCCGGGTCGAGTGCAAGCTTGTACTGTGCTTCCCAGTCAAGTTTTGCACGTGCTCTTCCCATCGCAAGGTCTATATCGCGAGCGGTCTCCGGGTACTTGACCATGTCACCGACGTGTGCTGCGATCTTTGAGGTCTTGACACCCTCAACCACGTCCTGGAGGTTTGGAAGTGCAAGGTGTTCTGCCGGTGTTACGTAACAGAGGAAGTCACATCCTGCTGCTGCTGAGGCTGATGCACCGATGGCTGTCACTATGTGGTCCCGGCCTGCACCGATGTCCGATACGAGCGGACCGAGCATGTAGAATGGTTTTCCACCGCTCATTGCCTTCATGAGCTTGACGTTCATTTCTACCTGGTCAAGTGGTACGTGACCTGGTCCTTCGACGATAACCTGAAGGTCGTATTTGTCATGTGCCTTTTGTGCGCACTCGGAGTTGATGATAAGTTCCTGGACCTGTGCCCTGTCGGTTGCATCGTGGACCGCACCTGCGCGCATTCCGTTACCTGTTGAAAGAGTGACTTCATGTTCCTTGAGGATCTCACAGAGATAGTCGAACTGTGCATAAAGCGGATTTTCCTTCTCGTTGTGCAGCATCCATGTGCTCATGAATGCACCGCCACGGGAACACAGACCGCCGTACCTTCCGTGAGCCTTGAGCCTGTCAAGGACTATGTTGTTGATACCTGTGTGAATGGCCATGAAGTTGGTACCGAGTTTTGCCTGCTCCTCGGTTGCATACCAGAGGTCGTCCTCTGTCATGTGGACAATGGAACCGTCCCTCTTTGCTGCTGTGATGAATGCCTGGTAGAGAGGCACCGAGCCTACTGAAAGGGATATTGCATCACACACTTTCTTCCTGATACCAAGGAAGTCGCCGCCGGTACCGAGTTCCATGAGCGTGTCTGCGCCTGCTGCCTCTGCTGCCTTTGCCTTTGCAACTTCCATTTCCTCATCAACGATGTCTGAAGATGCGCCGATGGATGCATTGACCTTGGTCTTTAAGCCTTCACCGATTCCGCAGAGCTTTATATCCCTGTATGGGGTCATAGGGATAACGATCCTGCCTGCTGCAATTCCGCGCCTTATGAACTCAGGGTCCTTTCCTTCGTTCTTGGCTACGATCTTCATCTCTTCTGTGATCTTACCGTTCTTTGCATCTGTTACTATCGTCATGATCTGTTCCTCGCTGTTTGATGTACCCTACAAGAATCATATCATATATAACTCTTTTTAAAAATTTTACTTTAATGCAATTCAAGCTAACTTTATTTTGTAAAACTGCATTAAAATCTGGGGATACCGACTCGTGGAAATAAATATGCCTCGCAATCGTTTAAAGATAGATATTTGTTCCTTATGCTGTGGGCAGGCTTCACTTGTGCAGACACCAACTAAACTTGTTTTGTGTTGGCCGGGCGAATTACTCGTGCAGGAGAATCAGGCAGGCATCCTCCTCCAAAAGTAACGAATCGGAAAGAAAAAGATCATGTGAAAAGGGGTTGAAGAAATAGGAAAGTATAGCTGCGCCAGTTATTCCTTTTTTTCCTGCAGGGAATCAATATCCTCCGCAAGTTTACGGAAGGTGCGCATATTCTCCCTGTGAAGGGAAACGATCAGATCGCTAAGCATCCCGAAAAAGAACATCTGGAAGCCTGCAAGAAGAAGGATGGCAGTCAGTATTGTAAGAGGTATGCGGGTCACGCCCTGCACCCACTGGAGGACCACGAAAAGACCTGTGACAAGACCCGCCAGCATGAATGCCACACCCATGATACCGAAATAGAACATGGGGTTATGCAGTTTCGCCATCCGGTATATGGTCTTGGCTATCCTGGCGCCGTCCTTGAGCGGGTTGAGCTTGGTGTCAGCCTTATGATGCCTTTTGAGATACGATATCGGGACAACCTTTATCCGGTGGTCTTTCTTGATACTGTCGATGGTCATCTCGGACTCTATCTCAAAACCTACCTCCCTCAGCTCAAAAGACTTTACCGCCTTGCGGGTGTAGCCTCTGTAACCTGTCAGGATGTCATCAAGCCATTCGCCGTAAGCAAAACCAAAAAGCTTGTTAAGCACCCTGTTACCAAAATGGTTAAGTTTAGTAAAAGCGCCGGCCTCATAATCCGCAAACCTGTTACCCATAACATGATCGGCAGTGCCGTCCAGGAGAGGTTTCATGATAGTGTGTATATCGCTTGCAAGATAGGTGCCGTCTCCATCCACCATCACAACATACTCACTGTTGATAATAGTAAACGCTTCCTGGATGGCCTGACCTTTACCTTTGCCGTTCTGGACGATGACACGTGCGCCTTCGGCCTCAGCCAGGCGGCGTGTATCGTCAGCACTGTGACCGTCGATGACGAGGATATTATCGAAGCCCTCGGACCTGAAATCCCTTATCAGCTGTCCGATGGTGGCTTCTTCGTTCAGTGTGGGTATCAGGACACACACTTCTTCATTCGACAATGTACTCACACTTGTCCGCTTAGAGGAGACCCATGCTGTCAAGCTGCTGCCTTACGACCTCAACACCCTGCTCACAGTTCTCAGGGGACTTGCCGCCGGTGACCACCAGCTTGCCCGAGCTGAAGATGAGCACTACTACCTTGGGGTCTTCGATGCGGTACACAAGCCCCGGGAACTGCTCGGGCTCATACTCGATGTTCTCAAGACCAAGACCGATAGCTATTGCATTCAGGTTAAGGACTGCCTGCAGGTCTGCTGAAGCGACTATGTTCTGCACGGTTATCTCAGGTTTCTCGATGGTCTTGATGCCGATCGCGTTGAGCTTTTTGGCCATGTTGCCGATAACGGTATGGACATCATCTACATTCTTCGCGCCTGTGCATACCACTTTTCCAGATGTGAACACCAAGAATGCAGCCTTCGGGTCGGAAACCCTGTAAACGAGGCCGGGAAATTTCTGCTTATTGTACTCTGCACCCTCGAATTCGGCCTCGATCTTGGTAAGGTCGAACTCTTCTGCAAGCTTTGTAGACGCTACTACATTTTCGATCTTGATGTTATAATCTGACATGGTATATCCTCGTATTTAAAGCGGAGTTATATTCAGCGATTCAATATATAAACTTATACCCTCTTGTTTATATATCTTTTTAAATAAATGCATTTAACTGATGCATGACCCACCTATGCATAGACAGGACAACATCCTATATAAAGTATTCACCCTTCAAGTTTTTTGAGGCCTCCAAGAACAGAGTCATATTTGCTGCACACACGCTCAATAAGGCTGCCGTCCAGATTCCTGTGTGTCGGGACAAGTATATCGGCTCCCTCACTCACATTGATGCCTCCGCCCGACAGGCCGTAATCAGGAGCTATCACTATACCCTCCGATGATACCCCGAGCCTCAGGTCCTTCACGATACGGGCGACCATCTCGGTTGCGGGCTTGACCTTTTTACTGAAAACAAGGGCCTTTGAAACATACCTTTCCTCAAGGTCCTCTATAAGAACGATACTTTCCCTCACTTTCTCAGGATCGGAAACATTTTCCAGGGCCTTCATGGCTTCTGTCAGGTCGCTGAATGTCGTGGAGCCCACTTCTATGATCTCGCCGTCATAGTACCTGCTGACGCGCTCCCTGTAGCCCCTGGAGACCACAAGCTTGTAGATATCGGCAAGCTCCTCCAGTTCCTCTTCCGTGGGATCGTAGGCATTGATGACCCGGTATTCACGGATGCCGCACATCTCCATAAGGGACTCGTACATGGGAGTGACTCCTACGAACCTGCGCCCAAGCCATTTGTTGAGACCGCTCTGTCCGCTCTGCTGTCTGGAAAGCTCCACGATCTTCTTTTTGATAAGCTCAGGGTCATTGGACTCAAGCCCGAAATAATCCGCAAACAGGGGAGCCGTTTTCAGCAATTTGGTCCTGCCGTGGGGAACTGCCTCGATGAGCCCTCTCTCCTTAAGCTCACGTATGTGATCGTAAGCGGAGTTACCCCGCTGGTCTATCAGGTCCGACTGGACAATAGGCTGGTGATACGCTATCATGGAAAGGGTGCGCAGCATCGGGGCGCTCAACTCCTTGGGCGCGAATGGACGCACTATATCCGTGTAGGCCGGTTTTACCTGCATCACGTAGCGTTCTCCAATATCGAGTATCTCGATACCACTTTCGCGTGCCGCATAATCATCGATCAGGCTCCTGACTATTGGAACGACCTGCTTTTTGGGCTTGTTGATCAGTCTTGCCAGTGTTGCAGCATCAATAGCCGAACCGGCAGCAAAAAGAGCCGCCTCGATTGCTTCCCTGTCACTCATTCTTGCAGTGCACCTCTTTATACTGCCTCAGTGCCTCCACTGAAAGGATACACGTACAGCTCGCCAAAGAGTTCCCTCTGCGTAAGCCATATCTTCTTCTCGGTTGCAAGAAAAAGCAGGGACACATAGGTCATTATGTTCTCGGATCGGTCCTCGCCCAGGAGATCGGAGAGCTTCACGAACTCCTGGCTCTCAAGCTCATGTCTGAGCTTCTCCCCGAGGCTTTTGACACGTCCCAGGATGTCCTCTTCGTGGGCGATACCCAGCACCTCATCAGTGGTTACGGCAGAGCGTTCCTCAAGTCTCCTGCGGATGCTGCGGTCTTTCCTTCGGGTCTCCACCTTTTCAGCTTTCTGAAGCTCAAGTATAAGCTCCTGTAGGGTTACCGGGCGTGCTGCCTGGCGGCGGATGGGAAGTTTTGGCACGGGATAATCATCCACATCATAGAAGTCAAGGTCATCCCCTAAATCTTCGAACCCATAGTCCTCCTGTTCCTCCTGGATAATACCTGTGGACTTCATCCTCAGGAGAATAGAGGCATACAGCAGTGTCCTGCCCGAGATGCGCAGGTCCATCATCTGCATTTGCTCTATACGCTCGAGGAATATGTCAGTCACATTAACTATATCGATATCCCAAGGATTGATATCCCCGTTCTTAGCAAGATTGACCAGTATCTCCACAGGCTCGCTGAGCACATCCTCCGAGAACTCTATCCGGGAACTGTCAACGCCCAGTCCCCTGAGAGTTTCCATAAATTCAGGGTCTATGAATCCCGGCAGGACAGACTCCATCGGCTGAATTGTATCCAGAGGGATACCTATATCCGGATCTATATCCTCAATAAGTTCGCTCAACGCAATTTCACCCCTGTGATGCTTGTAATATTGTTTTCCTGCATGGCCACTCCTATTGTCCTTTCGGCAGCCTCTATCATGGGTTTCCTCAGGGAGACCACAATGAATTGGGCATTTTCCACGGCCTTTTTGACACGCTGGGCAACTTTTCCTGCATTGGAACCGTCAAGGAACATGTCTATTTCATCGAATGCATAGAACGGGGCAGGACGGTACTGCTGGATAGCGAACACGAATGCCAGGGCAGTGAGACTCTTTTCTCCTCCGGACATAGCCTCCAGGCGCTGCAGGGTCTTCTCCCGGGGTTGCGCCTTCAGAGTGAGCCCGCCGGAGAAGGGGTCATCGTAACTATCAAGGACAAGCTCCCCTGAACCATCGGAAAGCTCGTTGAATATCTCCTTGAAAGGTCCGTTGATCCCGTGGAATGTCGTCATGAAAGTATCTTTCTTAAGCTGCTCATACTGCTGGATCCTTTCAAGTATCTGCTCCCTTTCCCGGGAAAGGGTGTCACGCCTTGTGACAAGCTCGTTGAGCCGCAGTTCCACCTCATCGTACTCGTCAATGGCCCTCATGTTGACCGGCTCAAGCCTCTCCATGGCCTTTTCTATGGAAGCTATCCTTGTACGCACGGTCTCGTAATTGGGAACTTCATCGGTATCCTCGATACCACGCCTCTGCAGCTCCTCACCCAGCTCGCCCACCTGCTCATCCAGGGCAATTTTCGTGGCTTCCAGTGCCATTTTGTGACGCTGGGCCTCATCATATTTGGACCTGGTCGCATCCAGCTGCTTCCTAGCAGCTATGTGCTCCTCGTGGAGGTTGGCACGCTGCTGCTGCAGTTCCTTCAGCTTTCCGGCAAGCTCTTCTTCACGCTGCTTTTTCTCAAGTAGGGACTTCTCGAGCTCCTCTATCTGGTCCTTAAGCTCCTTTACACGCTGCTTATGGGAGGATTTCTTCTCCTCCATTGTCCTGATAAGCTCCCTGTTCTCTTCCATTTTGGAGTTGGAATAGTCCCTGTCGAGTTTAAGCGCATTTATATCGGATTCAATATCACGTACCCTGTTGTCAAGGCGCCTGATCTCCTCATCCAGCTGCTCTGCCTGGCGGTTAAGTTCAGGAACCTGGGAGCCGGCAAGCTTTTCTTCAAGCACGGCGATATCCCTTTCCAGTGATTCCACAGCCAGGCCCTTCTCCTCCTTGTCAGAGACTATCCTTTCCATTTCCTCCCTGAGCTGCTTACGGGATTCTTCAATAGCCGCAAGTTCGGCATTCTTGGATTCGATAAGCTGGGTGAGGCGCTCACCCCTTCCTGCTATCTCTTCGATGTGCATCTCCTTCTTGGATATCTCCTTGTCATGTTCGTTGATCTCACGGTTGACCTGGGAGATGTGCCCTTCGATCTGGTCCAGTTTCTTGATAGCAGTACTGCGCCTTGAATCGAACTCAGTTATCTTCTCGGCAAGTTTCACAAGCTTATCCTTCTCAGAAGCCGCGAACGAAAGACCGGAGCGCTGCTGCTTGGAGCCTCCAACCATTGCGCCGCTCTTCTCCACCATGTCGCCTTCCAGGGTCACCATCCTCAGGCCACCCATCAGGCGGCGGGCATTGGTCAGTGTGTCGACGATCAGAGTGTCCCTGAAAACGTACCAGAAGGCAGACTCGAACTTAGGGTCAAAATCAATGAGATCTATGGCATAACCAACAACACCCTGCCTGTCGGAGAGGTCCTTATAGGGCCTGCGCTGCTCCATCTTGTTCAGGGGAAGGAATGTTGCCCTGCCGCCCTGCCTCTGCTTGAGATAATCAATGGCTCTTGCAGCGTCCTCATCGTTCTCAACGACCACGGCCTGCATCTTGCCGCCTGCGGCTATCTCAAGGGCGGCGGAGTACTTCTGGTCCACGCTTCCAAGCTCTGCGATGGTGCCATATATCCCCGGAAGTCCATGGTGCTTCTTCTCATTCATCACCATCTCAACAGCCTTTGAGTAGCTGCTATGGTCTTCGGCACCCCTGACACGCACCTCGATGCGGGCGTAGTCCTTCTCGTAGTTGCGCAGCTCGGCCTCAAGGTCCTTTATCACGGACTGTATCTGGGCGCGGTTGCGCTCAAGATCGTCAATGTCCCTCGTGAGGGAGTCGATCTTCTCGTTGAGCTTGTCAATATCATACTGTACCGAAAGGGTGTCACTTTCGGAGGACTGCGATTTCGATCTTGCGTCCTCGATCTCACTTTCGATATCACGCACTTCAGCGGATTTCCTTCTGAGGGAGTCCAGCAGGCGGTCCTCACTGCGCATCAGCTCGTTCTTCCCGTTTTTCGCTGTTTCCAGCTGCGATCTTAGAGTGGAGATCTCATCCCGTGTCTGTGCGAACTTGGCATCCACATCCGCGATCTTGCTCTGGAGTATCATCCGCTGGGTCCTGCGCTCGGACATCTCGGCCTGGATAGTGTCCTTACGTTCGGATTCCTCTGATATCTTAGAGTCCAGCGTCTGAAGCTTGCCTTTGAGCTCATCGATCTCCACAAAGGTCTTCCTTCGCCTGGCTTCGATGTCCTCCACTTCGTTGTCTGCAAGCTCGATGCTGTCCCTGCAGCGGGACATCTCTCCCCTTATCCCTTCGATCTCCTTCTTAATCTGGATCTGCTCGTCCTCACCTGTCTTCTGGATGGAGGAGGTCAGCTCGTCCAGGGCTTTTTCAAGCTCTTCCACCTTGCTTTGCCTCTCTGCAAGCGCAGCGGATAGATTTTCAAGCACGCCTTCCTTGGCTTCGATATCAGCAGTGACCGAACTAAGCTCAGTTCTTGCATCCTTGAGCTTGGCAAGGAGAACGAAACCTTCGAACTTCATCTTCTCTGCCTTGAGGGACTGGTATTTGAGTGCCTGATCGCGCTCCTCCTTGAGCTTACCAAGCTGCTGGCCGACCTCCTCTATGATGATATCAACACGCTCAACCCTTTCACGCACGATCTCAAGCTCGTTCAGGGCCCTTTCCTTCTTGCTGTCGAACTCAGCAACACCCGCGATCTCATCAATGACCTTGCGCCTTTCCACCGGCGTCATATTGATAATACGGGTGACGTCACCCTGCATCACGACATTGTAGCCTTCGGGAGTAACCCCGGCCTTTGCCAGCTGGGTATGGATATCTGTGAGGCTCACAGCCTTGCCGTTAAAATAGAAATAGCTATAGTAGCCCGTATCTGTCTCGCGTATCTTCCTAGTGATAGAGATCTCATCACTTGCCACAGGCATCTTATGGTCAGAATTATCGAACTTGATAGTGACCTGGGCAAAATCCGGTTTTTTTGCACTGTCGCCGTTGTATATAAGATCCGTCAGCTTCTCGGCCCTCATTGTGCGTGAGCTTGAGAGTCCCAGCACAAAGAGGATGCCATCTATTATATTGGATTTACCACTGCCGTTTGGCCCTGATATGGTGGTAAAACCTTCGTAGAAAGGGATCCTGACCTTTTTTCCGAAGGACTTGAAGTTTATGAACTCAATTTCCTTAATATGCACGTGATTCCCCTTTCTTTACAAAGGACTATTTCCTGCGGGTAATGGTTACCACTGCATCTTCGTTGTCACGTGATTCGACAGTTTCGTATTCCGTCTCAGCCTGCCTGCGCTTTGCAGCATTCTCATCCTCAGCAACTATATAGTCACATGAATTACGCTGTGGAGCACGGGTCTTGCGGAGCTGCCGCTCATCATCAGTCTCTGCGACTATGTACTCTGAATGGGGCTCCGGCCTTTGAGGAGGCAGGGGTTCAGCCTGGGGAGCCACTTCCCTGATATTCAGGCGTACATTTCCCGGCCTTGCAGCAGCATTACGGGAATCGTTCCGGGCCTGCTCTGTTGACCGGACCGAGACATTGGCCCTGTTAGCCGGAACTGCGGGCTGGGGAGGAACGAACTGTCTTGTCGGTGCTGTGATTATAGGAGCACTTGGAGGAGGGCTTACCCTTGGGGGAGCCGCTACCGGCTCCGGTTCAGGCCTGTATAGCTTCGGTTCCGTACGATCGGCAATTTTCTCTGCTGGCCTCTCCACGATCTTCTCCACGGGCGCTGGTGACTTGACCTCTTCTTTCCTCTGCCTGGGCATCGAGAGCTCACTCAGGGACCGGATCATTGACTTCTGGTCGAGCAGTTCATCCATTACGCCGTTGAGGTTACTGGTCAGCGCCTGGATCTTGTGCTCAAGGCTGACAATGCGGTTATTGATATCGAAATCACTCTTAAGGTCACTGCGTATCTCCCGGAGGATAGAATCACGCAATGTGCTCTTGATGTCCTCGAGTTCCGCTTCCTTTTCCTTCAACTGGCGTTCAAGCCGCTCAATGATAAAGTCTCTGTTCTCATTCATGCAAAGCCTCGCAGATCCATTCGGTCCCTCAGGTGTTTCAAAAATACTGATATATTATATGGACAATAGTATAATATAACTTATGGTTGCTTTTTTAATATAGATGGTTAATAAGCCTTTCCTTATCACTCAAATTATTTTGCTGTGATTGACGAGCTGTTAGTCACCGGGTCCTTCTCTACAGTGAAAACATGATCTGCGGAGTCTATCAGAGATTCATCATGTGAGACCACAAGGATCTGTCCAACGCCTATATCGCGCATCATGTCTATCAGCTTGATGAGCTGGTTCACATGCCCCCTGTCAAGGAAAACCGTAGGCTCGTCCATGATAAGCGGGGGAAGCCCCGCCTGCCTGCCTGCAACACCCAGGGAGAGCAGGCGATAAATTGCACATCTCAGTACCAGATTGAACAGGGCCCTCTCTCCTCCGCTGAGAAGCCGGGGCTCAAGGGAGGTCCCGTCCTTCTCGAAGACCGTCAGATTATAATCCGCATCAAGCCTGACATGCGAGTAGGCATTGTTAGTGTACATGAATGCGAATATCTCATTGATGAAAGTATCCAGGGCCCCTATGTTATTGGAACGTAACTGGGAACGGATGCGCATGTACATCGCCTCGAGCTCCTCGGCATCTGCATAGATGGCATTCAGATATTCCACCCTGTTGTTCAGCCGGCCAAGGGTCGCCTTTTGTTCCTCAAGCCGCCTGAGCTCATTTTCAAGCATCCCGGCTTGCTTTGACACGCTTTCCCTTTCCTTGTGCAGCCTTTCGATCTCAGAGCTTATGACCCCGAACGCTTCTTCGTAGTCCCTCAGGAGGGACTGGAGCTTATCGATATCGAAACCCCCGCTCCTGGAATCGATCTCCCTGAGTGACTCCTGCTTCTCAGCTATCTGGGAATCAAAGATAGAGATCATTTCCCTCAGGCCGGAGATCCTCTCCTCCGTCTGGGAGATGTCAGCTCTTATCCTGTCGCTTTCCAGAAGGTCCATACGAACCTTGCGGGCAGCCTCGATGAGTTTCATTGACGTAGCATGCTCTTTTTCACTTGCCTCAAGTTCCTGCTTAAGCACCTGTATACGGCCCTGTAGTCCCCCGGAGGATTCCTCAATAAGAGACCTTCGGGAAGACAGATCCTCTTTCCTCTTATCGTAGTCAGCTATCATGGACCTGTATTCTGTGCCCACTTTCTCAAGACCTTTAATAGTGTCTTCCAGAGATTTGATCTCCCTGCCGGCTGTTTCCATATCGTTCCGGTAGGTTCGGGCCTCCCTGACACGGCCCAGCTTGGAGTCCAGGCTTTCCTGCTTCTTCTTCAGTGCAGCCATCTCTGCCTGAAGCTCTTTTGCTTTTTGTGAATCCGCAGCTGTGGATTCTTCAATGCATGAGCCTTTAAGGTCCTGCATGCATGTGGGACACTTGCCTTTGCTCAGGAGATCCCCGGACCTTTTCATACGCTCCTGTATCTCAGACAGCTTTACCGTGAGCTCTTTCTCCTTGCCGTGGAGATTCTTTTGCTGGTCTGTGACAAGGTCGAAGATCTCCTCAATATTATCCAGTTTTTCCACTGTCAATCCCAGGGGCTCAAGATTTGCTATAACAGAGGATCTCTTCTCTTCAAGCTGCACGATCCTGGCGCGTGCTGCCTCTGCTTCTGACTGCAGGCCTGCTAATTTTTCCTTTCCCTGTGAGACCGACCTCTCAAGTTCTCCAAGCTGCTTCCTGTTCTCTGCCAGGGATTCGGCAAGATTGGACTGTTCCTTCTCAAGGACTGCCCTGTTCTTGCTGATACCGCTCATGCGGTCCCTCAGAGAGCGCTCGCCGGACTCTATACCCGAGAGGATGACCTCCAGATCACCATCTTCAAAGCCATGACCTGAACGTGTTTCCCGTATCCTGTCCAGTATCCCTTCCCGGGCGTTCCTTGCGGAGATAATACTCTTCTCAGCAGACCCTATCTGCAGGTAGGCGCGATCCTTCTTCTCGGCAAGTTCCTTTACCTGGGACTGGACAGAAGTTTTCCTTGCTGCCAGTTCCCTGAACTCCGCTATCTTCTTTAAGGTCTCCTCCTTCAATGAGAGCGCACGATCTCTCTTCTCATTGAGCGAGAATATCTCCCTCTCGAGGTTCCCGGAAAGGGTCCGCAACTCTGCAAGCCTCTCTGCAGGGTTTGAATCCTCTATGGCCCTGACAGCTGCATCCACCTCCCTGATACGGCGCTCAGTATCTTTCTGGTGGCGCCCGACCCCTATGCGTGCACTTGACGCCCTCTCCCTGTACTCCTCCAGTTTTCCAAGCTGCAGCAGGTCATCTATCATCTTCTGCCTGTCCTTCGGCTTGGAGTTTATCAGTACGTCGATCTCACCCTGTCTGATGTAAACGCAGTTCCTGTACGCTTCTTCGTCCATGCTGAGCAGGGAGCGGATAGCATCATAGGTGCGGGTAGGCTGGTCGAAAAGGATCTCCGAGTCCCTCCTGAGAATAGCACCGGTGTTTGAAGCGCGCCCTTTCTCGGGATCGTTCCTGAAGAACTGCTCCACTGAATAGTCATGGCCGTTCTGCTCGAACTCAAGAGTAATGGAAGCTTTTGTAGCGCCTTTGCGGATGATATCCGATATTACAAAGTCCTTGTCCAGCGTCTTGCTTCCGAAAAGGCAGGTAAAGCAGGCCTCCAGGAGGCTGGACTTACCACTCCCATTGACCCCGGAGACTACAGTAACGCCGTCCTGGAAGGAGAGATCAAGCTCCTTATAGCTCCTGATATTCTCTATCTTCAGTCGTTTTATCCTCATAGGTAGTCACCAAGGTTATACTGCCGTGGTCCGGAGGCGGTCTTATGTTTCTTATCTTCAGGCATCTCCGGTCCTTTTTCCGGAACAGGCTCCGGGGTACTCTTGAGGGGATCACTTTCCGGAATGTCACTCTCCCTGGCCGGATAGTCCTGGTTATTGTTCCCGATAAGGGTCAGCTGCTGCTGGCTGCCTGTTGGGGCCGCGTGCTCTGAAGCCGCCCCTTTGACGCCTGCAGATCCACTTGCATCCGGGAACTGCCTTTCAGCTTCATTCCCTGTAACCCCTGCTGCAGCTTCCGGTGCCGGTTCTTGTTGTTCCCTGACTGGCACCGCATAAAGGTCATCTGCCCTGACAGGTTCGATGATCCCTTCTGCAGCAGCCGCAGTTTCTTCCGGGGATCCGGGGGTCAGGGCTTCCTCATACCCATCCTCCTGCAGTGCCGGCCTTTTAGGGACATCCACCTTGTCCGTGAAATCCATCCCCTCGAGCAGTTCGCCAAGCCGGTCTTCCACTTCAGTGTCTACCCTGCTCTTTACCACCACAGGGTCCCGGATTATCTCATCCAGCATCAGGCCACCCCGGGTCAGGTGCATCCCCCTTAGCTCCTTTTTGACAGCCTCATCGGGGTCCGTAAAACAGAAAGATAACGAAGGGTCTTCTACGGAAATATCGCCTGTCCTCAGGTCCCTTATGCCAGGTACCAGGGCCTTGCGTGAGAGCAGGAATTCCTCTATCTCACTGAACTTCACCTTTATTTCAGGATCCCCAGAGATATTCACGAACACTACCTTATCCTCCACATCACGCTCCTTGATGGCGGAGAATATTTCCTCGTAAGCTTCAGATCCCTTGCTGAGGCTGACAGGTATGAACACAAAATCCCTGGTAGGTATCATCCTTTTACTTATCTCGATACCCTCACTGCCTGCTGTGACGATATTATAGGAGCGGGGCTCAAGCTCGGAGATGCCGTTGCGCTCCGTACTGCCGCAATATGTCACCCAGGTCTCACTCAGGAGGATTATCTCATGCTTATGGTTATCGCCAAGAAGCACGGCATCGACTTTGAACGGAAGAGAGTTCAGGACTTCCTGCACATCCCATTCCCCGAAAGCAAAGGGCTTCATCATCTGGTGCATGACAAGCAGCCTGTGCTCGGCAGAAGCAGCATTATTCATAGTATTATCAGAATGGAATACAGAATAGTCAAACATAGGAATGCGAGACTTGGGGACGTGGTCTATCCCATATACAGCCACATTACCCAGCGTGTAAGGAGTGATGCCAAGACGTATGACAAGTCCCATGCTCTCGTAGAGATCGAGCCACTGCGTACTCTGCTTGCTCTCGTGATTGCCCACCACCGCGAGTAAAGGTATCCGTGCATCCTTCAGCCGGGAGAACAGTTTCATTGTCTCCAGTATGTCATCCAGGGTCGGGTTCCTGGAATCGAAAAGATCGCCCGCATGAATTACAGCATCGACCTTCATTGCAACAGCATCATCTATGACCTTTGCAAATGCATCGAGAAAATCCTGCCTGCGCACTTCACTGTGGTACTGGCGGTAACCTAAATGAGTATCCCCTGTGTGGATTATCCTTATTTCATCCATCGTGGCATATGATATGCACTCCCCGTTTTTAAGATTGCCTGTTAAAAGCATCGTCCTGCCTTCGGAAGAGGATATCGGGCTCAAGGAGAACATACAAATAACAGGAATATTATAATATTCTCCATTATAGTAACTGAGGTATTTATGGACGATAAAGGCCAGATAACCATAGACTATCTGATAAGCATCACGATCTTCTTGCTTGCAATTGTCTTCGTGTTCAGTTATACCTCCGGCATTTTCACGCCGTTCCAGTCCAACTCGGATGAAGTGACGCTGATAGCGGACAGGGTCTCTACGAACGTTGTGGAAAAGAGGATCAGTGCCGGAGATGAAGGCCTTCCCAACCTTGTGAACGCTACAAAGATGAATGAATTCTTCAGTGAACTCAATAATGCCAATTATCAGTCCACCATAAATTCCCTTGGTATGAACGGCAGCTACCTGCGCTATGAACTGAACGTCACGGCTGAGAATATCAGCAGTGGCAACATTGTCTACAGTGCAGGAAAGGAGATACCCCCTCAGGTGAACATCGGACAGACAAGACGGATCATACTCTCCAGGGATGAAGCCACAGGCAATACGGAAATGCTGATCCTCTCGTTCAGGGTGTGGTAAATTGAAGAAAGATCTGCTGTTCAGGCCGGGGAAAGAGGAACGTGCCCAGATGCACACACTCGAAGCTATCATGGCCTCGCTCATTATGGTCGCCATTATAGTGTACACCGTGCAGGCAACTTCACTTACCCCCCTTACATCTTCCACTGCCAATGCCCACATAGAGGCCCAGCTACAGACAATGGGTCAGGACATGCTCAATGCACTCTCATACTCGCCTTATGGGAGGGATTCGGCACTGAAGACTGATATCCTGAACTGGGACGGTGAGCAGTATGTCTGGAACGGCACTATTTACAAGACCGTAAGAACACCAACCCATGAGCTTCAGCAAAGCTCACTTGCAAGGACACTGGAAGCCGTTGCGGTCAAGAGAGGAATAGCCCATAATGTATACTTCGGCTGGGTCAACGAAGAAGGCGTCTCCGTATCGAGGAGATACATATACAACGGGGACCCTTCCAATAACGCCGTGGTGATATCAAAAAGAGTACAATTGTCCAATGCGGATGTCGGCAACGCAACCGAATTCATGAAAAGTACGGGCATTCCTGATGCAGATAATAGCACAGAGTTCTACAACGTCGTCAATGTAAAGATGATGCTCTGGAGGATGTAGTGATCGCATGAAAAGTTTCAATGATTCCGCACAGTTGCTGCTCATAGCAGGATTCGCCATCGGAGTAGGCATAGTTGTGATAACGGTTATGCTGAACAATGTGATATACGCCAGCAACATGGCCTCGGAATCAAGTATCGATACCTCACGTTATGATATTGCCAATGCCATCCAGACAACTACTGAAGCATATCAGGATGCCTACAGATACGCCCTGGACGGCAGTAATAATACTACTGATGACACTCAGTATAGGAAGTATATTGAATCCTATTCCAGGAAAGCCTCACAGAACTATGCGATAGCAGGTTTCACATTCCACCTGCAGGACCATGATTATTCAGAACCCTATTTCACCCACAACGGGCTTGCAGAAGGGAAAAGTAACTGGACCCTTGTGAGCAATGTAGATACTGCTGAAGTATTCTATCTTACACCAAATACCTCGAGTATGGGGAATGAATCCAATCCTCTTGTTATTGAAGCAGTCAATCATAGCGGGAGTAGCCTGTGGCTAATGAGGATGTACAATACAAGCGGAACTATAAATATAACTGTCATAGTCAGCTCATCAATACCCAGTTACCGTAATGTAACAGCAGTAACACCGCTGGAAATAAACATAACAGGCAACCAGATCAATGGGGCAGGGGTTCCTTCGTTCAACTATCCGACATCTGCAGGCCAGGACTATTCGATAAACATCTATAATGGAAACAGCACAGGTGGCATGTGCACTATATCCGGGAACCTTACGTCCGGCCATCCATTCACAATTATGAGGCACCAAGTAGCGAATCCCACACTGAGGATGAGCTCCGGCCAGATGAGCATTAACAGGACAGTACCCATAATCCTGCCGGGAGGGATATCATGAGAGGACTGACAGGAGACGAGAATGCAGTATCGGTCCCACTGGGCTTCATACTCACATTCTCCATAACGGTTCTTGTGCTTGTTATCGCTCTTTCGTCCTTCTATTCAATGATGGGACAGGCAGAGCAAACGGTCATGCGGGATGAGTTCGAAATCCATGGAAGCGACATAGCAGCCCGTATAGCATCCATAGACACAACAGTGGGCATTGCAAAGGATGCAGGAGCCACTATCGGAAAGATCAGTTACAGGCTATCCCTTCCGGACAGGATCGCCGGGGAAGAGTACTCAATTGAATTCTCAAACGCTACAAATGACATTACCATCATGTCTGGGGACAGGATCGAGACAAGGGTCAAGGTACCTTATTCCACCCGGGACACCACTGTTACTCCCACCATACTGTACAGTTCGAAAGGCGAGTTCCTGATGGTTTACAACCCCATAAACAACACTATTGAGATATCCTGAGGATGAGTGCATGGACAGCAGAAGAAGGACGGGAAAAAACATTGTTGCATCCGAAGATGCTCTCTCGGAAGTGCTTGGGTTCAGCCTGACCCTTGGGATCATGGTCCTGGCGCTTGGCGTGATTGGTGTTGCAGGATATCCCATGCTTGAACACATGCAGGAGAGAGGGCATCTCCTCAACATTGAGCAGAGCTTCTCTGTGCTGCAGCCCAATATCAACAAAGTGGCATACGGGAAAGCACCGTCACAATCAGTGGAACTTAAAATGTACGGGAGCCAGGTATCTGTCGCAGGGACCAGTCGCATGAATGTGAGCATGCGGGTATGGAACAGCAGCAGTTCAGCGTATAATACCCGTTCCATTGAAAGGCAGATGAGGACGATCGAGAATCAGTATGGAGAGAATAATGTAGCCTATGAGAACACAGGCACATGGGCCAGATATCCGCAGGGAATGTCGGTGGCTATCTCCAAACCGGATTTTGCATACTACGATAATACCTTGCTTATCCCCATGGTAACTATTTCAGGATCCAGGAGCATATCTGGCTCAGGCCTGACCCGGGTGGTCTCGCAGGGAGGGCAGATATCAGTATCAATGTACGAGAACGTATCCATGGTTAGCCTGACAATCACCAGCGACTATTATGAAGGCTGGGGAAAGTACCTTAATGAGACTTTGGAAATGGGTGTCGATAGTGTGGATCACCAGAATAAGACAGTATCCGTCAGCCGGAGTTATAACCCCGGAATAGATGTGCTTATAACATTATCCCCGATGAGTGTAACTATTGAGTAGAGGTTTTATAGTGGTTCAAAATTTGCTCCGGTCTGAAAAAGCTGTGTCTGCAGTAGTAGGAGTCATGATAATCCTTGCACTGACGATTACATCTACAAGCGTCATCCTCCTGTATTCAGCTCCTTCAATGAAAAACATGCAGGAAATGGCCACAGCTCAGAGGGCTGAGCAGGCATTTACCGTATTCGACTCCAGGACAAGCAAGGTGGCACTGGGAGAATCACCAAGCCAGACAACATCCTTCTCCATAATGGACGGAAGTGTCAGTGTCAAGGGAGATGCAAATGCCTATCAGAACAGCCAGATCGTAGTGGTATGTGCCCAGCTCAGCGAGGGATCATGGTACACTAGTTTTATGAACAACAGATTCAACTGGAACAGTTGGGAGCCTTACGAAAGTCAGCCAAACATGACTGTGTTCGAGTCACCAATGGGAAGCATTACCTATACGCAGGGAGACCGCATCATCGGTTATGAAGGGGGCGGTGTCTGGTCAAAATACCCTACAGGAAAAGCAGTTATGATATCTCCACCCGAATTCCACTATAACGGAGAGACCCTGACCCTGCCGATAATGAAAATAAAAGGAAACGAAGTTTTCAGCGGAAGGACCGATGTTGCAGTGACCGTGAATTCCAACAACATGCCTACTGTCCTCTATCCGGACCCCAGCAGTACAAAGAAAGTGAACCCACTCAGCTCGGATAAAGTACTCATCTACATAAAGAGCGAATTCTACACTGCCTGGGCCGATTACGCCAATTCCCTCACCTATGCCAGTGCAACAACCGATGATGCAAACCAGACTGCCATCGTGGAACTGGAAGTGCTGCCTGAAATGGGAAAGGACCAGCTTAAGCAGACGTTTAAGATTGGTACCCTCAATGACACAAACCCTGCACCAATGTGGGATTTCAAGTTCAACCTCGAAGCAAAATCAAGTCAGGGATTGAATCCTAACAATTATCAGATAACTGCCACATCCGGTTCGAAGACCCTTACATACTATGTGCAGAAAAGCGGCAACTCCCGCTTAAATCTTGAAATTGCATATAAGGATACTGCCATCAGCAGTACAACTGAAACTTGGCAAGGAGCCACCAGTGCAGATTATTTCCCGATAAGCGGCACACAGGCGGATCAGTCAGCGACGGTAGATCTTTTGAGTTCTTCCATTAATATGGCATATATTTCAAGAAACGGGGATTTTTCATGGCCGGATCTGGTTATTACAAAAGACAATATAAATAAAACCCAGTCGCTGAATACCGTATCCCAGCATTACATGAAGCTCCTCACCATGGACGGTTCGGTCATATTCAACATTCAATCCCCGGGAAGCTCTGATCCCGTAGATTATTCAGAATCAACACTCACGCTATTGTATGACGGGATGCCGGGAAGTATCACTTACCTGCATGTGAGCAGGAACGATCTTGAGGTTACTCTCAGTTGAATAACGTTAAAATCATCCCTTAAGGTTTAGCAAGTAGCTTTTTATATAATAAATTGAATATTTATATGGAGTATCATGGATAATAAAGGTCAGATGCACATAGATTATCTTATAGGGATTGCAATATTCCTGATCAGTATTATCTTTGTATTCAATTATACATCCGGGTTGTTTACCCCATTCCAGTCAAACTCAGATGAGGTCACATTGATAGCCGACAGGGTTTCGACAAACATAATTGAGCAGAATATGAGTGCAGGCATGCCCGGAGCAACCAATCTCCTGAATGGCACCAGAGTTGATGATTTCTTTAACTATGCTGACAGTAACTACCAGGATACTGTTGACTTGCTGGGGATGAATGGGACTTACCTGAGGTATGATATTAACGTCACACTAGAGAATACCACAGGAATTATCAGATCTGCAGGAAAGCCACTGCCATCACACGGGAATATAGGGCAGACAATAAGGGTAGTGATGCTGAGGAATGAAAGTGACGGTAATACTTCGGATGCAGTTCTATCTGTAAGAGTGTGGTGAACATGCTGAAAAAAAAAATTACTGCTGCCTTTAAGTCAAACCCTTCTGCTCAGATATACACACTTGAAGCCTTAATGGCATTGTTACTGATAATTGGCGTGATTATTTTTACTGTCCAGGCGACATCCCTGACCCCACTTACTTCCTCTACAGCCAATGCACATATAGAAGCGCAGTTGCAGATACTGGGTCAGGACATGCTTAACTCACTGGATTATGCCGAATACGGACAGGACTCGCCTCTCAAAAGAGACATACTGAACTGGGATGGAGCATATTATACATGGGACTCCTGTGAATATAGCTCAGTAAACGGCGATGTGCTTACAAACAGTTCAACTGCAGAAATACTAAAAACTGTCGCAGCTGGAAAAGGAATAGCACATAACGTAGAAGTTGCATGGCTAAGAGAGGATCTCAAGGATTCCCATAAGTACACATATAGATGGGAGAAATATATCTACAACGGGGAACCTTCGGATAACGCCGTGATAATCACCAAAAGGATACTCTTATCGGATACTGATTTTCCTAATATGGACCCTTCATCTTTCAGACAGAACACAGGTATTAGGGATGCCGATACAGGTACAGATTTCTATAATGTAGTAGATGTAAAGCTAACCCTGTGGCGTATGTAATCATTAAAAGTTAGAGGATATTGTATGAAAAAGTGGAATAACTCTGCACAGATGATATTGATCGCCGGTTTTGCCATAGGGATGGGGATTGTTGTCCTGACAGTCATGCTCAATAATATAATTTATGCAAGTAATACTGCATCAGAAGCAAATATTGAAACTAATGTATTCGATTTCGCCAATACGATGAAAATCACTACTCAGGCTTACGAAAAAGCCTATACCGGAAGCTCAATTGACAGTTCATATATTTCAAATTATACAAATATAATGGCAACCAGTTATGCTCCTTCAGGTTTTATATTCAAGCTGAGTAATGGTCCATTACAGGAGCCATATTTCACAGCGAATGGCCTAAGTAACGGGAAATCTGAATGGACTGTCGTCGAGAGAGTTAACAAAACTGATGTCTTTGAGCTAGAAATAAACACATCAACAATCGGAAATGAGCCAAACTGCCTTGTTGTGGAGGCGCTCAACCATTCAGGCATGTTCTGGTCAGTCAGAATATTCAATTCCAGTGGCATGTACTATGCCAATGTTACAGACAGCAACAGCACGAACATATTGCGTACTGTGCCTATTGGTAGTGGCTATATAAATCTAACCAATAATACGGACTTTCATTTTGATACCATGACAGCAGGGGAGCAATACAAAATCCGGATTGTAAACGGCAGCCAGGCTGGCGGGACTTTTTCTTTAGCAGGAAATCTGACCAACGGAAAGCCCTTTGAGATCAGAAGATACCATGTACTCAATGCCACTATGTCGCTTAATAAGAACGGCCATCTGGAAATGAACGTAACGATACCTATAACATTACCGCAGGGGCAGATATGACTCCGAGAATTGCCAGCAGAAATCTGGTCCTTGACGACAGGGCAGTATCTCTGTCAGTAGGATTTATACTTACTCTTACGATCACAGTCATAGCCACAATCGTTTTGATTAACTCTTTCTACGCTCTAATGGACAGGGCAGAACATACCGTAATGCGCGATGAGTTTGAGATCCATGGCAACGACATCTCTTTGCAGATATCAAATATTGATACGGCTGTCCAGTTAACCAACAACACCGGGGGAAAAGTGGAAAATATTGCTTACCAGCTAACACTCCCGGATACAATAGCAAACAAGGAGTACTCAGTGGAGTTCTCCGACCATCCTAAAGAGATAATATTTGAGTCTGAAGAAAGGGAAGAAACAAGGGTCAGCGTATCGTACACCACCAGAGAAGTCAGTATCAAGCCCACAAAAATATACAGTGGCTCAAGTGATTTCATTTTGCATTATAATACGACCTCAAACATGCTGGAGATCTGCTAAAAACAGGAGGAGCTTTATGAAAAGTATATTTACAAAGTCAGAGGATGCGGTTTCCGAAATGGTGGATTTCAGCATCATCCTGAGCATAATGCTCCTTGCCATAGGAGTAATAGTAGTTACCGGCGCACCAATGCTTGAAAACATTCAAAAGGCACAACAGACAGAGAACATCAGGCAGGGGTTCGAGGTACTGGCCCTTAATATGAACAAAGTGGTACAGGGGAACTCACCATCTCAGTCCATAGAGATGAAGATGTACGGAGGATCCTTATCTGTAGCCGGAGATAATTTTATTAATGTTGATTTAGGGGTGTGGAACTCTTCGACAAACAGTGTTGAGATGATATCCGCTGTAGGTACAAGAGTAAAGAATGTCGAGAACAGCTTCCAGGATACCACCATTTGTTATGAGAACACCGGTGTGTGGGCGAAATATAACAACGGACGGGCAGTGATGGTCTCAGAGCCCCGTTTCACTTATGAGAATAATGCCTTAGTAATACCTGTGGCTAAGATTGACGGTCTCACATCCTTATCGGGCTCCGGGCTTGTTCGTGTAACTGCAGATGGCGGGACAAAAAGAGTGGAAAGATACGAGAACATATCCCGCGTGAACATCTCCGTGACTAGCGACTATTTCGAAGCATGGGAAAAACACCTGAATGAAAGCCTGAAGATGTCAATAGTCTGGGAAAACAGCAGTAATAAAACCATATATATGAGCAAGGAATATCATCCTAATATTGATGTATATGTAGCCAATTCACCCATGATAGTTACAATAAACTAGAAGAAGGGGAGAGCTTTGAAAACCATGTTGAAAAATGATACTGCGGTTTCATCCGTGATCGGTATCTCAATAATTCTTGTTATTAGCCTGTTGTCGATAGGTCTGATGCTCCTTTACACTGCACCTTTGATTGGTGACACTCAGGAGATGGCTAAAGCCCAGAAGGTGGAACAGGCATTTACGGTCTTTGACTCCAGGACAAGTAAATCATCACTTGGAGAATCTCCTCTTCAGACAACGTCGCTTACCCTTATGGGAGAGAATATCGCAGTGCACGGGAACCCGGAGTCCTACAATGAGAGCAGCATAATGGTTATAGCTTTATCTTCCGATTCCTCCTGGTATAACAGTTTTTACCCGAACCGTGGAACCTGGAATTCATGGAAATGGTATGAAGAGAATGAACAGAATTTTACAGGATTCAATGCATCCATGGGGAAAGTAAGATACTATTCCGGAAACAGAATCATAGCTTATGAGGGGGGAGGCATCTGGTCCAGATATCCGGATGGAGGAACTATAATGGTATCGCCGCCTGAGTTCCATTATAACGGCGAGACTTTAACCCTCCCGATCATGAAAGTGACAGGCAGTGACTCTGTCGGAGGAAGTTCAAATGTGAATATGAAGGTGAAGGCCTCCAATAAGCCCGTGGTGCTTTACCCAAACACAACCCTGGGCAATAGTTTCACAAACCCCCTTAACTGTGATAAGATCCTTATCTATTTTAACAGCGAGTTCTATGACGGGTGGGCAGAGTATGCAGAGACACTGACAACCACCACTGCTATGCTTGACCACAGAAATAAGACAGCTATCATCGAGATGGATACAAAACCCAAGATGGGAACATTCCCCTTGATGAATTCGTTCAAGATCGGCAAGTTAAACCAGTCAAACTCCACACCAATCGGCAACTTCTCTTTCTATTTAGAAGCTGTAGATACCGATGCATCCAATTTTAACCCTGCAGGCTCAAAAATCACTGCTACATCAAAAACGAAGACTCTGACATATGAAGTCAAAAAAGTTAGTCAGCCTCATCCTTATACTCTCGGCTTAACTATTACATATACAGATGCTGCTTTTGGTGACGGCAGCCAAGTGGAAGTATGGGAAAGCATAAGCACTTACCCAGTTTATTCAGCTACAAACAAGGAAGCAAACAGTACACTTGACCTTGTGAATGACACTTATATGCTAAAATATGATTCGCAAAAATCTGATGAAGAATATTCTTGGGGTCCTATCAGCCCTACAAGAATGACACCGGATATTAATATCACCGGAAGCAATGCGAACAGCATACAATCAGTGAATAACATCACCCAGCACTATATGAAACTCCTGTCACAGGATGGTGTTATCGAGTGTACGTGGCTGGAAGGTAATAATGCACAGCCAAACAAGAATAAAAAAAACAATAAGATCAACATGGATGAGTCCACATACACCTTGATTTATGATGGCGGAGGCGGCGTCCTCACATACCTGCACATCACAAGCAATGATGTAGAAGTGACACTCGAATAAGTAAGCAATTAAGGGTTTTACAGAAACCCTTAAATCAATCCCGCCCATTGAACCTGCAAATAAGGTGAATCATATGAAGAAAGCGATCATCGAAACCGAGAAAGGCAACATCGTACTGGAACTGTTCGAGAAGGATGCGCCAAAGACCGTGGAGAACTTCGAGAAGCTCATAAAGAAAGGATACTATGACGGGCTCACTTTCCACAGGGTCATCCCCAATTTCGTTATCCAAGGCGGGTGCCCCAAGGGAGACGGCACCGGCGGACCAGGCTACAGCATCAAGTGCGAAACCAAGGGCAACCCGCGCAAGCACGGCAAGGGCGCGCTCTCCATGGCCCACGCAGGCAAGGATACCGGCGGCAGCCAGTTCTTCATCACACACTCGCCACAGCCCCACCTTGACGGCGTCCACACAGTCTTCGGCCAGGTCATCGAAGGCATGGATGTCGTGAACAAGATCAAGGCAAAAGACAAGATGAAGAAAGTCACCATTGTTGAAGAGTAACTCTTTTTGAAGCAGCCGTGATGCTGCTTTTTTCTGTTTTAATGTATAATTTTCTGATCCCAGATATCTACCTGATTCATGTGGGTTCATCCATTAGTCCGTACTCCTTAACTTAACAGAATCCCCCTTCAGAAAACTACTTATAGTAAAATGAGGAAGAGACCGTTATGTACAGTCGGACATAACGTAGGAAATTATCTTTGTCGTTATTCAGGCTACCGGAGGAGAGTAACAATCATGGCACTAAGCAAAAAACTGATCCTGGCTATTGCAGCCATCTTAACGATGGGGCTCTTTGTGAGCGGATGTACGGACACTGACACAGGTACAAGGCCGACGCAGAACACAACAATAACAGTATCCTCTGCTGCAAGCCTTACCGAAGCTTTCACAGCAATGGAGAAGGAGTTCGAAACAGATAATCCGGGCATAGATGTCGTTTTCAACTTTGCGTCATCGGGAACCCTCAGGTCACAGATCGAGGGCGGAGCGCCCATAGATGTGTTTGCATCGGCTGCCCGGGACCAGATGGACATGCTTGCATCAAAGGGCTTGATACATAACGATACAAGAGAGGATTTCGTGGAGAACTCCCTCGTGCTGATAGTCCCAAAGGGTAACGGTCTTGGGATCACAGGCATGGAAGACCTTACGAGGTCCGATGTCAGGAACATAGCGATAGGGAATCCGGAGACAGTGCCCGCAGGTAAATATGCAAGGGAATCACTAGTCAGCGCCGGGATGTGGGGCAGCGTTTCAGGCAAGATGCTCATGGGAGAGAACGTGAAGCAGGTGCTTGTCTACGTGGAAATGGGAGAAGCTGATGCGGGATTTGTGTTCAGCACCGACGCATCGTCTGCACGGCGGGATACAATTGAAGTGGTAACCTCTGTCCCCGTGAGCACACCCGTCACATACCCAATAGCTGTTGTCTCATCCACCCGGCATCTCGAAGAATCACAGAGATTTGTGGACTTCGTGACGGGAGAGAACGGCAGAACCATACTGGAACAATATGGGTTCAGCATTCCTCAGAGCGAGTGAGATGCAGCGCCTGACAGGACAGTTATGTCCGGAACAAAAGTAAATCTATATTGGGGACATAAGGATTCAGGACATATATTTTGGAATGTAAGTGATGATAGAACAGATCTGGTTCCCCCTTTCAATTACACTGAAAATTGCGGTAATATCCACGCTTGCAGTGGCGCTGGCAGGCGTGATCATATCATATATACTCGCAAGACGTGATTTCAGGGGAAAATGGCTTGCAGACATCTTTGTTACTTTACCCCTTGTGCTTCCACCCACGGTGACAGGTTACCTGCTGGTGGTGCTCCTGGGCAGGAACGGCTTTCTTGGCAGCATATTGTACAACATAACAGGATGGAGCATACTATTCACCTGGGAGGCCGCTGCCATTGCGGCTTTCATAGTGTCTATTCCGCTGATGGTCAAGACCACCACGGCAGCCATCGAGGCCGTGGACAGGGATTTCGAATATGCAGCATTCACCCTGGGAAGGAAGGAGCTTGACACTGCACTCTTCATTACGCTCCCGCTTGCCAGAAAGGGCATACTTGCAGGCATCGTCCTGAGCTTTGCAAGGGCCGTGGGGGAATTCGGTGCAACGCTCATGGTCGCCGGCAATATCCCGGGAAGGACCAACACAATGTCGATCTCTATATACAGCGCATTCCAGGCAGGCAACAGCGAGCTTGCCAATATGCTGGTCATCATACTCGTGGCAATATCTTTCCTTTCCATGGCCGTGACTGCAAAACTTGTTAACAGCTGGAGGATATGAGGAGGAAGTATGGGCATCAGAGTGGATTTCAGGAAACGGTACTACAGGAAGAAGAGCGATAAGAAGAGAGGTATAGAGCCGGCTTTCCTGCTTGATGCCAAGTTCGAGGCCGGCAACGAGCTGGTGGTACTTTTCGGACGCTCCGGTTCCGGGAAGACCACGACCCTCCAGTGCATATCAGGGCTGCTGGAACCAAATGGCGGTAAGATAATAGTCAATGACAGGACGTACTTCGACTGCCATAAGCAGATCAACCTTCCGGTCCAGGAACGCAGTCTAGGCTACGTTTTCCAGAACTATGCCCTTTTCCCCCACATGGATGTCAAAAAGAACATAGCCTACGGCCTGAAAGGATGGGGCGAGGAGGAAAAGGACAGAAGGGTCCGGGAGATGCTGCACCTGCTCCATATCGAGGGCCTTGAGGACAATTACCCCTCGCAGCTGTCGGGAGGACAGAAACAAAGGGTAGCGCTGGCCCGCGCGCTGGCCCCGAAACCCGATATCCTGCTGCTGGACGAACCCTTCTCGGCGCTGGACATGATCGTCCGCATGAAACTCCGGGAAAGGATCAAGCAGATACAGAGAGAGCTCGGGATACCGGTACTCTTTATCACGCACAACCATGTGGAAGCTTTCACAATAGCTGATAAGGTGGTGGTTTTCCATGAAGGGCGCGTGCAGCAGACAGGCACGCCCGAGGAAGTATTCTACCATCCCAACAACAGGCATGTTGCCGAACTTGTGGGCATGTCCAACATCTTCGGCGACGCCGTAGTGGTGGAAGCGGATAACGGGTCGGGCACTGTCCTTTTGAAGAGCGGGGAAATGCTGATAAAAGCCAACAATACCGGACTGAGAACAGGGGACAGGACATCCTGGGGCATCCGGCCTGAGAACATCCGTATTCTCCGGGAAGATATGGAAGGCACTACACAGGAGAGCAATATTTTCAGCGCATCTGTGAGGAGCACGATCAATAAGGGATCGAGCAGACTGATGGCTCTTGAAGTGCCTGAGCATCAGGACCTGCTTTTTGCTGAAGTGCCAAATCAGCTTCTGGAGAACAGGGGTCTCCAGACCGGAGATGCCTGCAGGATCCGCATTGACATGAACAGGATAGTGCTCTTTTAAAGACAGGACCGACCGCCTTCTCAGGAGATCCGGGATTTGCAGGAACTGGCAGGAAGCGAGATTCCAACAGGCTTTTAACGCAGGATTCCCTCTGTTCATAAAGAGAATGAAATTCATAGAGAAGATATTCGGGAAAAGGCAGAAAGATACTGAGGTCACACCAGTAAAGCTCCAGTTCAGCAAGCTCCCTGAACTGATCAGGGAGGAGCGCGAAAAAGAATTCGGCTCACTGAGGCCGCAGATAGGGGAGAAGTATACAGAGATAGACGCAGCTGTCAAGCAGATCAGTGGTGCCAAGAAAAGCCTGCTTGAGGCAGAAGCGCTTGCCGAAGCCAGCAAAAAGATGGAGAAAGCAGGAGACTCGAACAGGGATAATGTAGCCCATAACCTTGACCTTGTCACAGGAAAGATAAGGGTGCCTTTCGGCCGGGAACCCAGGGATGCACTTGAATTCTACATGGATGCACGATCCGTCCTTAAAACTGCCTTAGATAACACCCGCAGAAGCCAGTTATACATAAAAGCCCTCTACCCAAGGGAATTCGAGAACATCATCCTCAGCCTTGTAAACCTTGAAAGACAGCTTGATGAGCTCCATGCTCTCCTTGAGAATAAAAGGAAAAGGACAGACGCCTTTGAAAAGCTCCCTGAACAGGTGGAGAACATACATCAGCAAATGAGGATTGCAGAACAGTATAGTGAAAGGATGGCCGATCTTGAGTCAAAGTACGAGGCTGTACAGAAGGAGCTTGCAGCTACTACAGCCGGGATTGAAGGACTTGAGGGCGGCAGGGACTTTGAAAGAGCGAGAGACCTTGAAGAGCGGATCAGGGCACTTGAAGGGAAGGTGTCTGCCGTGGATGCGGAGATCAGCAGATTGTTCACGCCCATGTCCAAGGCGCTTTCCAGAATGGAAAAACAGGACAAGAACGAGATGTACGTGCTATCGCCTGAGAACAGAAAGCTGCTTGGCATGATAAGGGATGAACCTGCCTCGATCCGGGAGAATGAACTCGGGCAGTTTCTCGACATGCTCAAAAAAAGGATTGATAACAGGGACCTGGGACTTAAGGACCAGATGTACGACAAGATACTCAGGCAGATAGAAAAGCTCAGGGATCCCTCAACAATATCCGGCCTGCGTGCCCAGAGAGAACGATATGTATCAGAGATAAGATCACACCGGGAAGAGCTAAGCCGGCTGGATGTCTACAGGGAAAGGGAGAACCTCGTGAAGCAGGTAGTCCAGCGCCAGGCTTCAGCCAGCCTCCTCTTAAGCGAGCTTGATTCGGAAAGGAAAGAACTGGAGGAAACTGAGGGCAAACTGGAAGAGGCAAGGAAGATGCTCAACTCGCAGATAAAAGATATCTTTGGCGTGGACGCCGAGATAATATATGACAGCTGAGATTCACGCATCCTTGCTTACCTACATGTTCTTGCTTATCCATACATACTTATCCTAGTTCGTGAAAGCCAGCAAAAACATAATACTTTTGAAGTTCAATGTTATCCTATTATCCTTAATTCCAGATGCAGGGATCTAGTATGGGAAACAGCAAATATATCCGGTGGTTTGAAGAGATCACAATAGATGATGTTCCGTTGGTGGGTGGCAAGAATGCCTCCATCGGGGAGATGTACAGGGAACTGACAGGTAAGGGTATCAGGATCCCGAACGGGTTTACAGTTACCGCAGATGCATACTGGCACGTTCTCGAATCTTCCGGTTCTCTTAATGAACTTAAGAACACCCTTGAAGGGCTGGATACGGAAGACGTGCACGATCTCTCGCAGAGGGGAAAGAAGGCGAGAGGCATCATTCTTGATGCAGGCATCCCGGACGATCTCTGGAGCGAGATAAAAGAGGCGTATGACAAGCTCAGCGAACAATACGGGCCGGACACCGACGTGGCTGTGCGCAGCTCGGCAACTGCGGAAGACCTTCCTAATGCATCCTTTGCAGGCCAGCAGGAGACCTACCTTAACATCCACGGGTACCACTCACTGAAAGATGCATGCAGCAGGTGTTTTGCATCACTTTTTACAGACAGGGCGATATCATACCGCGTCAATAACAACTTCGACCATTTCAAGGTGGGCCTCTCCATAGGCGTCATGAAAATGGTGCGCTCGGACCTTGCATCCAGCGGCGTCATGTTCACCATCGATACGGAAACAGGCTTCGAGGATGTGGTGTTCATAACCGCAGCCTACGGCCTTGGAGAGAATATAGTGCAGGGGGTCGTGAACCCTGACGAATATTATGTGTTCAAGCCCACACTGAAGGAAGGACACAGGCCTATTATCAACAAGACGCTTGGTGAAAAGGAGATAAAGATGATATACGGCCGCGGGGATTCCAGGGTGCTGACCCGTAACGTGGATGTTCCCGAGGCGGACAGGAAACGCTTCTGTATCAATGATGACGAGATCCTCCAGCTTGCAGCTTATGCACTCACCATAGAGGACCACTACTCCGGAAAGAATGGAAAGAGATCGCCCATGGATATCGAATGGGCAAAGGATGGCGAGACCGGGGAACTATTCATCGTACAGGCAAGGCCCGAAACCGTGCAGTCCCTGAAGAGGAAAGATGTCCTTGAGACCTTTGTCCTTGACGAGAGGTCATCGGTGATCGTCACGGGCCGGAGCGTAGGCAGTAAGATAGCAGCCGGTAAAGTTCGAGTTATTCCAGATGTTTCTGTGCTTCCTTCATTCAAGGCAGGAGAAGTGCTGGTCGCAGATACCACCACTCCTGACTGGGAGCCTGTGATGAAAAAGGCGGCAGCCATCATCACCAATAAAGGCGGGAGAACATGCCATGCAGCGATCGTGAGCAGGGAGCTGGGAATCCCTGCGGTGGTAGGTGCAGGGAACGCTACTGAGAAATTATCATCCGGCATGGATGTCACGGTGAGCTGTGCCGAGGGAGACGTCGGAAGAGTGTATGAAGGAGCACTTAAGTTCCATACTGAAAGCGTAGACCTCAAGGAGATGGAAGGCACAAATACCGAGGTCATGATGAACCTTGGAAATCCCGAGGAGGCCTTTGGCCTGTCAATGATCCCCAATGACGGCATAGGGCTTGCAAGACTGGAGTTCATAATATCCAGCTACATACGCATCCACCCCATGGCACTTGTGCATCCTGAAAAGGTGCAGGACAGCATTATGCTTGAACAGATAGAGGGGCTCACAAAAGGTTACGGCAGCAAAGAGGATTATTTTGTGGAAAAGCTCTCCTTTGGAGTGGGGACCATTGCAGCCGCATTCTATCCCAAGCCAGTGGTCGTACGCATGAGCGACTTCAAATCCAACGAATATGAGAGCCTGCTGGGAGGCAGGTACTTCGAGTTTGCGGAGAGCAACCCCATGCTCGGTTTCAGGGGAGCTTCCCGTTATTATGATGAGAGGTACAGGGAAGGCTTTGCTCTTGAGTGCAGGGCAATGAAGAAGGTCAGGGACGAGATGGGACTCACCAACCTTATTCTTATGATCCCGTTCTGCAGACGTGTGGACGAGGCGGAAAAAGTGCTTGCCGAGATGAAGAAGCATGGCCTTGAAAGGGGCAGGAGCGGCCTGCAGGTGTATGTGATGTGCGAGATACCAAGCAACGTCCTTCTCGTAGACGAATTCAGCAAATACTTTGACGGCTTTTCCATAGGCTCCAATGACCTGACCCAGCTGACCCTGGGCGTTGACAGGGATTCGGAGATACTTGCCGAGTCCTTTGATGAAAGGGATGAGGCAGTCAAAAGGATAGTTTCCATGGCGATACAGGGAGCAAAGCGTAACGGCAAGCATAGCGGCCTGTGCGGGCAGGCGCCCAGTGACTTCCCGGAATTTGCCGAGTTCCTTGTGAGGGAGGGCATTGATTCGATATCCCTGAACCCTGACTCGGTCCTGCGGATCGTGCCAAGGATACGGCAGGCAGAGAAAGAGATGGAGAAGCAGGGATAAATCCCCTGCCAGCCAGAGGAAGTGCCCCGGGAGGTGCTTCTTTAAACATCCCCCGGCATCGCAAAGCTACCCGTTAAAGGTAAACTCCGGTATCTACTTAAAAGAGCCATAAGGAAAAGATATCTACTGAATCTTATTTCCATAAGTTTATATTTTCTGTTCAGTCATATTTATTCTGTGCAAAGATGCATATAGAACCGCCTGCAGAGGTGCTCTTAATATTTGCATGGAAAATGCAGCCGACAGTTTTGAGGTACTCATCCTCTGCAGGTACAGTACCAGAGATTCATTCGCTGAATATCAAAAACTGATATCAGCTATTAAAGAGTGGGAGGAGAATATGGCTAAAGAATTCTATAAGTTACCGGCTTTGAAATACGGTTATGCTGACCTGGAACCATATATATCCGAGCAGCAGCTGCGGATACATCACGACAAGCACCACCAGTCCTATGTGGATAATGCAAATTCACTGTTGCAGATGATGGATAAAGCCAGAGAAGAAGGAACTGACTTTGACTATAAGGCAACTGCAAAAGCTTTTTCCTTCAACCTGGGTGGTCATGTACTGCATGATTATTTCTGGTGGGAGATGACACCCGCGGAAAAAGCCAGCAAGGAACCGGTAGGTGAACTGGGCGAAGCTATCAGGGATAATTATGGAAGCTTTGAAAGGTTCAAGAAGGAATTCAGCCAGACAGCATCGACTGTGGAAGGGTCCGGGTGGGCAGCATTGACCTATTGCAGCGATACTAAGAGGCTTGGAATCCTCCAGATCGAGAAACATAATGTGAACCTGGTGCCTGACTATCCTATAATCATGGCTCTGGACGTATGGGAACACGCCTACTATCTGGATTACAAGAACGAGAAAGGTAAGTTCATAGATGCGTTCTGGAACATAGTTGACTGGGAAGAACTGGACAAGTGGTTCAGGAAGACGCAAAACAAGTAATATAGACCTTATCAACAGGGATTTTGCAAGAGAAACGACAAAGCATTCCGATGATTGAACTGGAGAATGCTTTACTTTTTTGGGAATTGAAAAATTTAAAGCGATCCCGGAGGGATTTGAACCCTCGACCCTCGGGTTAGAAGCCCGATGCTATATCCTGGCTAAGCCACGGGACCACTTTAAATGCTCAGGGGTACGAAATAGGCGTTTATGCATAAAAGTCTTTTGTGCCGCAGAGGAGAGTATATAAATACAGTCTCAGGGAAGTAGACTGGCAAATACAAATATATAATAGATTAACATCAAGTCTACCATCAACTTAACGAGGCTTTATAATGAGTGAACTGCTGATCTACTACAACGGCGAGTATGTCCCCAAATCCAAGGCCACCACCTCTGTCTATGACCATGGTTTCCTCTACGGGGACGGCGTTTTTGAAGGCATAAGGGCTTACAACGGACGCGTCTTCAAGTTACGCGAGCATGTTGACAGGCTCTATGATTCCGCGACTGCCATAGCCCTGAAGATCCCCATGACCAAAGAGGAAATGGAGGAGGCTATCCTGGAGACCCTCAGGAGGAACAATCTCAGGGACGCTTACATCAGGCCCATCGTCTCAAGAGGCAACGGCGACCTTGGACTTGACCCGAGGAAGTGTGCAAAACCCAACATATTCATCATCAGCCAGGAATGGGGAGCAATGTACGGCGACCTTTATGAAACCGGGCTTACAGGCGTCACTGTCGCAGTCAGGAGGAACGCAGCAGATGCTCTTTCACCCAACATCAAGTCCCTGAACTATCTCAACAACATCCTAGCCAAGATCGAGGCCAACGAGAAGGGTGGCGATGAGGCGATCTTCTTTGACAGCAACGGTTACCTTTCCGAAGGCTCAGGAGACAACATATTCATCATCAAGAATGGCAAGGTCTACACCCCTCCCACAGTCAACAACCTGAGAGGCATCACAAGGGCAACTGCCATCGAGCTGCTTGAAGAGATGGGCATCAAGGTCCATGTTGAGAACCTGGGGATGTTCGACCTCTACACTGCTGACGAGATCTTCGTCACAGGTACCGCTGCGGAGGCCGCTCCTCTTGTCAAGGTCGACGGACGTGCAATAGGCACCGGAAAGCCGGGACCCGTCACGAAGAAGATGGTAGAAGCCTTCAAGCGTGTCACCCAGAGTACCGGCACCCCGATATTCAGGTAACGCCCTCAAGTTTTAGGGAGGATACAGTCCTCTCACTGCTTTTTTCTAGTATCTCTCCTGCACTCATCGATCAGGCACTAATCAATTATATACTATCAGAATAATATACAAATGGCTAAATAATATCCTGTAGTCCTGTCTACCAGGCAGGAGGGGATTTTGTTTATGGCTAAAGATAATAGTTTAAATGATTATATGAGGAATTACAATGGATATAGCAGGAGAAAAAGGCAAAGTAGTGATGGAGAACCTGAAATACCTGAACGATTCGGTAATGGCCATACTGCTGCTGATGCCTGTGACACTTTTGATAGTCTTTGAGGCCCTTGACGATAATCCTACCCTGAAATGGCTCTCCATTCCCACATGGATAGTGTACCTTCTGGGCCTCTGGTATGTCACATCACGGATATTCAAGCTCAACAAAACGCTTATAGCGTATATTGAAGAAAAGTAAGACTACAATGGAACGCAAGGAATTCAGAGAGCTCACCCCTGTGGACGAGGCAAGGAGACTGGTCAACCATATTAAAGTGGCACCAGGCACCGAATATGTATGCATTGGCAATGCCACGGGGCGCATCCTGGCAGAGGATGTGCTCTCCGGTGTTGATGTTCCCGGATTCAACCGTTCCGTTAAGGATGGTTATGCCCTGCGTGCCAGAGACACTTACAGGGCCACCGAGCCCGAGCCTGTGACATTAAGGGTGACTGCATCCATTCCGGCAGGCTGCGCAGGGAAATTCTTTGTTGGTGATGGTGAGGCCATAGAGATCTCCACCGGCGCGCCTATTCCTGAAGGCTCTGATGCGGTCATAATGGTGGAGCAGACCAAGCAGGTCGGTGATGATGTGCTTATCTACCAGCCTGTGCACATCGCCGAGAACATCATGAGGGCAGGCAGTGACATAATGAAAGGGGAGCGCGTGCTCAGGAGGAATACGCGCATAGGATCGCGGGAAGTAGGTGTGCTGGCATCCATTGGAATAATGGAAGTGCCTGTAAAGAGGCTGCTCGTAGGGATCATTTCTACAGGTGACGAGCTCGTCGAACCGGGGAAGGAACTGCTGTCCGGGAAGATATTTGACGCTAATTCATATGCTATTGCCTCAAATATAGAGGAATGCGGCGCGGTCCCCAGGATGTACGGCATCGTCCCTGATGATGAGAAACAGATGGAAGAGGCCCTTGAGAGGGCCATAAATGAGTGCGATATCGTTCTCACTTCTGGCAGCACTTCGGCCGGCATCGGTGACATCATGTACCGGATCATTGAGGAAAAAGGAGAGACACTCGCCCACGGGATATCCATCAAGCCGGGCAAGCCTGTAGTCATCGGGATGATAAACGGAGTGCCCACTATCGGCCTGCCGGGAAATCCAACCTCGGCGCTGAGCATATTCAACGAGTTCGTAGCACCCATATTATACAATTCACTGGAAGTCGCACCTTCCTTTAAGACAAAGGTGCAGGCGGTCATGGGCACAGGCATTCGCTCAGGCGGCCGTGAGGAATTGTTCCCAGTGGGAGTGGTGCGCGGCAGGGCATACCCCGCAGATAAGACCTCGGGCGCTATTACAACCCTTGCAGATGCGGACGGCATTATTGAGATCAGGGCGCATACGGAGTATATAGAGGCAGGCAGTCCCGTGGAGGTTACCATGTTCGGGAATGCAAGAAGCCCGGACATAATGTTCGTAGGAGGGCAGTGTCTTGGTGTTGACCTGCTGGAGGATGTGACAGGAAAGATTATCAGGACACTCAACATGGGTTCCAGTGCAGGATTCACTGCCATAGCCGGGGGAACCACCGACATTGCAGGGGTCAATATGCCTGATGCTGAAGGGGAATACAACTCACATGTCATCAGGAAGATGGGGCTTACTGATGTCGTGCTTGTCAAAGGGTACAAACGCGAACTGGGACTCATCTTCCGCCCGGAGACAAAGGTAGGGGGAATTGATGACCTTCCGGGCCTGCGCCTGATAAACAGGAACCGCGGTTCGGGAACAAGGGCCATACTGGATATGGAACTGGGCAGGCTGGCTGAGCAGAAGGGCATTTCAAGAGCTGAACTTACAAAGACTATTGAAGGCTACAACTCCGGATCAAAGACACATCGCTCGGTCTGTGAGAGCATAAAGGATGGAAGAGCAGATGTAGGATTCGGCCTGAGAGCTGCTGCGGAGGAGGCAGGTCTTGCGTTCTTTCCTGTGACCGAGGATGAGTTCGATCTTGTGGTACGCAGAGAGGTGCTGGATGCACCGGAGATAGAGGTGCTTCTGAGGACTTTGGTCTCAGAGGAATTCTCAGAAAGACTCCCGGCAGGGCTGCGCACCTACGGGAGAACGGGCGAAATGATATTGTCTTTCTGATGGGACGGATGGATGATGGGTAACTTATCCGGGAAAATCTTTTTTAGTTTAGCACGGTATTGTAGGTGCAAATGAGCATAAATGAAGAAATAATAGCAGTAGAGGAAGAAATAAGAAAAACGCCATACAATAAGGCTACTTCCTTCCACATAGGCAGGCTTAAGGCCAAACTTGCCAGGCTGCGGGACGAGGTTACGAAAAAAGCCTCCAGCAAGTCAGGCGGAGAAGGCTATTCTGTAAGGAAATCAGGCGACGCCACGGTTACCCTGGTAGGTTTCCCTTCAGTCGGCAAATCCACCCTGCTGAACAAGCTCACCGGTGCACATTCGGAGGTGGGCGCCTATGAGTTCACCACGCTTGATGTTATCCCAGGGGTTCTGGAGTACAAGAATGCGACCATCCAGATACTGGACGTGCCGGGACTTGTAAAGGGTGCGGCAAGCGGGCGCGGACGCGGCAAGGAAGTCATCGCGGTGGTGAGGAACTGCGACCTTGTGCTGTTCCTGCTGGACGTGTTCCAGCCCCAGCACTATCAGGTACTCACCCAGGAGCTATACGATGCAGGAATACGCCTGAACCAGAAGCATCCCGACGTGGTCATCAAGAAACAGGACCGCGGAGGTGTCACTATCAGCAGTACCATCGAGCTTGATATGCCCGACGAACTTATCAAGACTATCCTGGGCGAGTACAAGATCCACAATGCCCACGTGCTCATCAGGGAGAATATCAACATGGACCAGCTCATTGACGTGATCATGGGCAACAGGGTCTATGTGCCGGCAGTCGTTGTAGCAAATAAGGTAGACATGGCGGATGAGTACACGCTGGGCAAGTGCAGGGAGGAGTTTCCCGATGCGACCTACATCTCAGCGGACAAGGAAAAGAACCTGGCGGAGGTCAGGGATGTCATTTACGATGCCCTGGATTTCATAAGGATATACCTCAAGCCCCAGGGAGGCCCTGCCGACATGGAGGAGCCGCTCATTGTCCGCAAAGGTATCACAGTCGGCGACATATGTGACCGCCTGCACCGTGATTTCAGAAGAAAGTTCAGGTACGCCCTTGTCTGGGGCACTTCGGCCAAGCACCCCGGACAGAGAGCAGGCCTTGACCATGTCATGCACGACAAGGATCTTTTGACCCTCATCATCGCAAAATGAGCCTGCACAAAAAATAAGTACCATCATGCATTTATTGTGCTGACCAACGTAGTCCTGTAGGGTAGTGGTCAATCCTTTCGGCCTTTGGAGCCGAAGACCGTGGTTCGAATCCGCGCAGGACTACTTTGATTTTTCTTGAATATTCCCTACTACAGAACCAAAATACAATAGATATTTATTTTATGACCCCCGACTAAAATTATACAGTATCCTTGCTTATTGGAAGTATATTGGCGCCGGCAAGGACAAAAAACGATGGAAGGGAACTGGGATTGAGAGCAAACGGGATTCCGGAAGGGAATGTGAAAGGGGAAAATAGGATGCACAAACTTCATTTTTCAATCGGTATCAACACGTCGAGAGAGAAGGTATGGAACACTATGCTCGGCAGGGATACCTATCGGCTGTGGACAGATGTATTTGGACCCGGTTCCCACTATGTAGGCGACTGGAGCAAAGGAAGCAAGATGCTCTTCCTTGGACCTGAAGAAACAGGTGCTATGTCCGGCATGGTGAGCCGTATAAAAGAGAACCGGCCCTACGAGTATATTTCTATAGAGCACATAGGCATCGTTCAAGACGGAAAAGAAGACACTACAAGCGAATCAGTAAAGGGATGGGCCGGTGCACTTGAGAACTATACATTTAAGGAAGTGGGCAGCACAACAGAAGTGCTGGTAGATGTGGACACAGCAGAAGGAGAATACGAGCAGATGTTCCAGGCTACCTGGCCTGAAGCACTGCAAAAGTTAAAACAGCTTGCAGAGAATGCATGAGATCGACTCGTTCCCTGCCCACCCTGCAAGCTGCCTGAAGCAGTTCTTCAACATACTAGCTGCAAATCTAAAAGCAGCAAAGCCTAAGAACATCAAAGCAGCACATCCTTCAGTCCTGCCTCTTTTACCATTGCTATGGCTTTTTCCGTCTCCTGCCGGCTCAGGCACCTGTCAATCCCAGGATACCTGCAGGCAAGATACTCCGGCCTGTACTGGAACATAAGGTTGAAGCGGGTTTCCGGTATGTTCCGGGAAGTCCAGTCAACTACCTTTCGGGTACAGCAGTCCAGATGTCCGGGGAGCACCAGGTGGCGAATCAGTATTTCCGCATCACTGCTTGCAAATTTCAGGTTGGATGCGACGGTTTCCATGTATCTCCCGGCTTTTGAATACTTCAGTGCGCACTCGTTGTTCCCGTACTTGAGATCGGCAAGGAACACATCCACCACGCCCTCAAGCAGCTTTCCGGCCTCAGGAGAGTGGTACATATTGGAATTCCATACTACAGGCGTATTTACGGAAATTTCCCTTATGATCTTGAGCATATTGTTGAGGTGTGGAGTAGGTGTCACCAGGTTCAGGTTCCTGGCTCCCTTAAACCGCATTTGATCGATTTTGCGGGCAAGCTCGACAGGACCTATCTCTCTTCCGCGCTCAGGATGCATGGATATGTCCCAGTTCTGGCAGCAGACGCAGGAAAACACACACCCGGTAAAGAATATCGTATGTGATGGCACAAGCTCCGGCTCCTCTCCCATGTGCAGGAACTCGGCAGCGTACCTGGAAGTGTCCGTCAGCCTGCAAAACCCCTTCTCTCCTCTGTTCCTGTCCACACCACACCTGCGCCGGCACAGGTGGCAATTCCCGATAACTCTTTCCGCGATCCTTATCTTCAGGTCAAGAAGACTCTTCTCTGCTTTTGCCTGGCTGATCTCTTCATTGAAGCAGTATATCCGTCTTTTACACTTCCTGTATTTACCCATGTGTTCGTCATGGATTTTCCAGAGCTCTTCTTCACCGGAATCCTCATTAAAGACAACAGGTATCCTTTTCAAGAGCCCGGCTCTTGAAGGCAATCCATTGTTTGCGATCTTCAGGTACTGTTTCAGGAACAAAGGTTCAGGCATGGTAATTCCCTCTTAATGCCAATTGACACAAAATGATGTCATTGCATGAATTGAGATACTCAGGGATCCAGTTCTTCGCTGTCCCTGCACCTGCAAAGATCGCATACTGCCACATCAACATCTGATTGCTTGTTCTTGACAGGACAGTAGTACTCACCTTCATGAGAAACTATCATAAGCCCGCCGGGAAAGATCATCCCGACAGGATGGATAGTCCTTTTTGCAATGAACACAAGATAGGGGATGACCACAGATGCAAAGCGATGAAATGCTTTATGCTTGCTGTTCCCATCATCGGTCTGATGGCATATTCTCACTAGCAGGCTCCTGTATTCCTCATCATCGATCGGCTCGCTTTTATCGGGATATCTGCATATCCTGAGCTCCTGGAAGGCTTGGTAGAGATGAGAGAAATAATCGGAAGAATAAGCTCTTCTGTACTTTTCAGGCAGGTCCTTCACGCTGTCAAAGATTGCTGCCCTTGCAAGGCAGATGTCCTGGTCCGTGATCTGCCGCGCTTCCTTCTTCAGGGCGCTGAGGAGTTGTTCGGATTCCATCCAAAAGGGAGTATCTGGCTAATCATAGATATATGCAACCTTACAGGCAGCCTAAGAAAACATTAAATTATTTCCTGCTAAATTCCCAGTGGTAATTATGACAGAAGAGATAGAGGTAAATGAAGTAAAGGGCTTCCAGCCAAGGTCGGTCCGCTATGCAGGACAGATGGATGAAGCCTTTGGGGAAGGGCTTGCAGGTTTCTACAGTGCGGTCTGGGCAGACCGGGAAGGAGGGCTTTCAAAGAAGGATAAGCACCTCCTGGTGTTTGCAATCGCCTGCTCCAGCCTTAAGACAGAGAGCGCGGTCAAGATACTCCAGAGGCTCAAGAAATTCGGGGCAACTGCCGAGGAGATCAAGGACGCGATGATGATAGCAGCATGGACCGGCGGCATCCAGAATTTCACGGATGTCTCACCGCAGGTGCTCAAAGAAATGGAAAGGCTGGGCTTTTGAGCCAGCCACCTTTGATGCTGATCAGACGAACAGGCCCAGGATATATCTCCCGAAGAAGTAGACCTGCAATACAAGGATGAGGGGCATCCCTATCTTAAAGGACGTATGGCGGGTCTTATGGCGGAAGTGCTGCATTCCTGCAATAGAACCTATACTTCCGCCAATAATGGCCCAGAGGAAAAGGGTCTTCTCGGGTATCCTGCTATCGCGGGTTTTAGCTTTTTTCTTATCCGTGCCCATCAGATGAAAGGCGATCAGGTTCACAGCCACAAGGTAAAGAAGAACTATCGTGGAGATATTCATAACCGTTGATTTATCACATTGTTTTTAAATATTTCCTGTTAAGCATCCGATCTTGAACTGAGAAGTTTTATTAAGAAGAAACTGCACCATGATATATGGTACTAAACGCAATTCCTGTTGTAATTAAGGAATGATGGTAGGCGATATTCATGAGATCGAAGTGGTTGTTGTTTATTTTCTTAATAGCACTCGTAATAGTTTCCGGGTGTACGGAAGAACAGGCAGAATCAGATGACACAACGGAACAACCCATAGCACCGGCAGTCGAAGAGAATGCTGAAGAAGAATCAGCATCTGCCGTTGCGACCCAGGAATATGGAGTAAGGCTGGACTATACTTATTTCTCACCTGCTGAACTGGAGATAAACAGAGGAGATACAATCACCTGGAGAAACAATAACAAACAAAAGATATACACCCTTGTCAGCAATGAGGGGCTCTTTGAGAACCAGGTTATGAAGTATGGAAATGTGTATCACTATACATTTGAAAACAGAGGAACATATAACTTCAGTGAGGCGGAGACTCCTGAAATGACCATGACCGTAAACGTCAGGTGAGATCGCATATTATCTGGAGGCCACTTCCATGTGGCCCTTTTCTGATATTTGATCCCTGCATTGTGTTCCTGATCACTCTGCTTTCCTGAAGTCAAGGGATATGGAATTCATACAGAACCTCTCACCTGTGGGCGCGGGACCGTCATCGAATACGTGACCCAGATGGCTGCCGCACCTGCTGCACAGGACCTCGACCCTTTTCATGAAATGGCTGTTGTCTTCCTGCCTGATAACCCTGTCCTCAGCAATGGGCCTGGTGAAACTTGGCCAGCCTGTGCCTGATTCATACTTATCATCAGAGCTGAAGAGCTCCTGTTTGCATGCGGCGCACAGATAGGTGCCTTTTTCCTTGAGATTGTAGTACTTGCCTGTGAAGGCCGGCTCAGTGCCTTTTTGCCTCAATACAAGATACTGGTCCCTGGATAATACCTTTTTCCATTCCTCTTCAGACTTTTCAATCTTCTCTGCCATCTTATAACCCCTGAGAAAAACAATGGTTCCCTGATAGAACTCACAGGTACAGTGATAAATAAATGTCGATACCTATGTTTTCATATATAGATAAATATAAATATTAGCACAAAGCAATAAATATTGAGAAAACAATCTCTCATTTGAATAGTTTCGGACTCCAGCCAGGATAAGATGCCAGGGGGTATTAACACCGAATGGATTGCGTACTATGAAGAGAACAGGAAGCATGCACTGGACCTGATAGAAAACATGCCGCTTTCCGCACGATACAGGAGAGAGCTCGACCTGTGGATAAACAACTATCTTGATCCCTTTGCCCTTAACAGGACAGTGGCAGCAAGAAAGAAGGATTCTGCAGACCCGTTCGCCCTGATCCGCACAGAAGCTGAGAAGGACCTTGAATTCACTGTGCTCAATGCCACAGGGAAAGACAGGACCGGAGAAGATATTTTCCTTCTTGAAAGCAACCTTTTGCTGCAGTTCAATCTGCTGCTGTCACACATCAAAGCATCCTGAGGGTAAGTGAGGAAGATGTTTCCTGCATCTTTACCTATGATTTTCCCTGTCATTCAGGTATTGCCAGATTATTCCTTATCAGAGGACGTCAAAGATACCCAGTTCTGCATATCCTGAAAACAACGCATTTATGAACCTTCAGGACTATTTTACTTACATGCTCAATATCAGAAAACCCCTTATGCTCATGATACTTGACGGATGGGGTTACACACAGGAAACAATAGGAAATGCAGTGCTTGCCGCCAGGACACCGGTGCTTGACGGCCTTACGGACAAATACCCATGGTGCCTCCTGGAGGCTGCGGGGGAGCCGGTGGGCCTCCCGAGAGGACAGATGGGAAACTCAGAGGTCGGGCACCTTAACATCGGTGCAGGAAGGATAATCTACCAGGACTTTACCAGGATCAATAAGTCTATCGAGGATAAGGACTTTTTCAGGAACCCTGTGCTGCTTCAGGCCATGGATAATGTGAAAAGGAACAAGTCCTCCCTCCATGTCATGGGGCTTTTCTCATATGGGGGAGTACATAGTCACATGGAGCATCTCAGGGCCCTCACAGAGATGGCAAAAAAAGAAGGGCTTGAGAACATTTACATACATGCTTTCCTGGATGGCAGGGATGTTCCTCCGAGGGCTGCCCTTGAGGACATGAAGGGACACGAGGAGTTCTGCCGCTCAATTGGGTTCGGAAAGGTTGCCACGGTCATGGGCAGGTATTATTCAATGGATCGCGACAAACGCTGGCAGCGCACGCAACTTGCATATGACGCCCTCACCCAGGGAGAAGGACTTATCGCAAGGGATCCGGTATCCGCCATCGAGCTGGCCTATGAGAGAGGGGAGAACGATGAGTTCGTGAAGCCTACTGTGATAACTGATGAACAGGGGATACCGCTGGCAACCATCAGGGACGGGGACTCACTTGTGTTCTACAACTTCAGACCGGACAGGGCCCGCCAGCTGACATATTCATTTGTGAACAGGGATTTCGACGGTTTTGAAAGAAGGGCGTCCCCTGAAGTGTTCTTTGTATGTATGACAGAGTACGACGAGACACTTGAAGTGCCTATTGCCTTCCCGCCCGAGAATATTGAGAACACCCTGGGAGAAGTGCTGAGCAGGGAAAGTCTCAAGCAGCTCCGTATTGCCGAGACAGAGAAATACGCCCATGTAACTTTCTTCTTCAACGGAGGCGTGGAGAAACAGAACGAAGGTGAGGAGAGATGCCTTGTGCCCTCCCCCCGGATCGCGACCTACGACCTCAAGCCTGAGATGAGTGCCTATGAGGTCACCGACGAACTGATAAAGAGGATAAGGTCCGGGAAGTATGATGTCATTATCCTCAATTTCGCCAACATGGACATGGTGGGACATTCCGGTACCATGGATGTCACTGTAAAGGCGGTTGAGGCTGTTGATGAGTGCGTGGGCAGGATTACCGACACGCTGGTAAGCGTGGGAGGAGCGGCCTTTATTACAGCGGACCACGGCAATGCAGAAAAGATGATAGACTATGCCACAGGAGAGCCTCATACTGCACATACGTCCAATCCTGTTAGGTGCATCCTTGTAAACGGTGGTGAAGGCATTACACTCAAACCCGGAAAGCTCGCGGATATTGCACCTGCCATGCTGGAACTCCTTGGCATCGGCAAGCCGGAGGAGATGACAGGGACTTCCCTGCTTGTCAGGAACGGCTGAGAACAAGTATAAGTTACAATCAAAATTTAGAACCAGCTGTCAAGTGTCCTCTGGCCTGCACCGGAAGACGCTTCCAGCTTTTCCAAGGCCTTGGTGACCCTCTCGCGGGAAAAATCGTGCTCGTCGCAAAGCAGCTGCAGGACCGAGTCCGTTTTTGGTTTCTTCCACCTGAGTGCGTAATCCTTCGTAACAGGCGGGTTCATGAAGAATTCCTTTATGTCAGCCAGCCCGGGGATCTCGTTGCCGGTCCTTGCAAGGACTTCCTTTATGCCGCCATGCTCCTTAACAAGCTTGAGGGCTTTCTTGGGACCTATGTTTGCAAGACCCGGATTATAATCCGTACCCACGCAGAGGGCAATATCTATCAGCTGCTCGCGGCTTATGCCCAGCCCGTTAAGGGTTTCCTCCAGCTGCATTATTTCCGGTTTCACATCCACATAGAGATTCTTCCTGGGCACTTTCCTTTTTCCTGATACCGTAAGGTTCCTGACCACACGGGGAGCACCGAATAGCAGGGAATCATAATCCTGGGAACCGGTGTAATCCGCATCCCCCCTGCTCACCATGTAGGCAGCCTGGGCCTCACCTTCAGAGGGTGCATCCACAAAGGGTATACCCATCGCATCCAGCAGTTTCCTGGAGTCTTCGACGATTGTCGCATCCACGCGGGAAGATGCCTGAGCATATTTGTAGGCTTCCTCTGCGAGCCCGGCCTCCTGTGCCTGGGTCCATTTGATCTTTGCATTCTCACGGGCCTCCACACGCTTCTCTATGGTGGAGGATTTCATCTCAGGGGGCTTTCCGTCAAATACAAAGACAGGTTTTATGCCTGCCTCCATGAGGCTCGACATCCTGTAAAGCAGGCCTGAGAGATGGGAGGTGACATTCCCCTTTGAATCCTTTAAGGGAGTACCATCCCTCTGGCGTATAATACTGAGAAACTGATAAAGCGTGTTATAGGCATCTATGGCGATGACCTTCGACGAAAGATCCGATAGTTCTACGGGTTTCTTTTTCAGGAGGTCCCCTAGATCAACACCCATTTAATGCCCTCCCTGTCCTTTTACTCCACTGGCTGAAACTATTTATTCCAACCTGACATCGATGACGGAATCATCATTGGCATCTATTTTCCCCACTCTAAGGATGTTTCCCGCCCAATCGATAAGATTTGTTTTTGTAATCTGTACCTGATGGATATCGTTATTGAGTTTATTTTTGTGTATTATAAGCAGATTGCGTCCTGCTTCCTCGTTCTTACTCATCTTTGAGACAATGTTCTTGATCAGTTGCTCAAACTCAGAGTATATCAGAACCTCGGAGCATTTCCCAGCTTTCTTGATAATACCTACCGGCTCTAAGTTAATGCGCATATACGCACCTCTGTAATAGAATGAAAACTATCGAATCATACTACGTCATTCGACGTATATATGGTTTTCGGATTTGTAGTCGGTACTTTTGACAAACAATTGAAAGGCGGGAAAATTATCTGTAACGTGTCCTGTCAAGAGAGTCCATCATCTCATCCATTTTCACAAGTACTTCATTCACTCTTTTATCCAGGTTGCCTTCAACACTCTGTACATTGATCCTCAGGGAGCGTTCCTTTGCCTCCAGTATATGATCGATCTTTCTCAGGCGCATGTCCACTGAAAGGATCATCGCGGCAAGGGCTCCCACCATTACCATAGCGGAAAGTACTATTAAAGCGTTTGCAGGGCTGTATTTGAACCTTCCAAGCCATTCATAGGTAAGAACAAATGCAGATACTACCATTACGATAGAGAATATTATGTCACGGCTTTCCATTACGTTCCCTCTTGAGTTATATGAGTTTCCTTGCTATTTATATTATTTTCTTTTTAATAAAGATTGGCATAGAATTAAATACTGCATCTACCTCTAACATATTTGTAATAAATATAAACATTTGCAAAACATTTGCAGCTATTGTTCAACTACTGGATATTTGACAACGGGAGTTGCGATATTGAGCTTAGAAAAAAACAGCGTTAAGGAATACGCACCAATGCTTGCAATGGCAGGCATTATAATAGTAGTGCAGATGATCGCCTTGCTGCTTGCAGCACCAATGGCAGCCAATGACATGAGGGCTTTCGAGGACCCGGACTCTGCCGCTAACAGCATATACTATATCATACTCGTGCTTGCATTCACCTTCGTCCTGCTGGTGGCTATCAAAAGGAACATGAAATGGGTCATCCAGCTGACAATATTACTGGCCGTGGGTTCCACGATGTATTATGTGTTCTATGCCCTGCTATCCATTGCGGACATATCCCCGCTGACAAACAACATAATCTCCATTGCTGTCGCAGCCGGGCTCACGATCCTCCTTTACAGGTTCCCTGAATGGTATGTGATCAATACCATCGGCCTCATAATAGGTGCCGGGGCCAGTGCCATCTTCGGGATATCACTCTCCATCCTGCCTGTGGCAATACTGTTGGCACTTCTTGCAATATACGATGCGATCGCAGTTTACAAGACAAAGCACATGATAGACCTTGCAGAAGGCGTGATGGACCTGCGCCTCCCGATATTATTCGTGATTCCCAGGCATATGAAATACTCTTTCATTGAGGATTCTTTCAAGAAAGAAGAAGGAAAGAAGAGGGAAGCTTTCTTCATGGGCCTGGGTGATGCCATAATGCCGACAATACTGGTAGTGTCTGCAAACGTCTTCCTGGTGCAGAAATACGGGGCGGAGCTCCTGGCCGGGTTCATAACGATCCCTGCAATTACAGCAATGGCCGGGACCATAATAGGATTTATTGCACTGAGCGTACTGGTGATGAAAGGGAAACCACAGGCGGGACTGCCTTTTCTCAATGGAGGAGTTATCCTTGGGTACCTTGCAGGTGTCCTGATAGCCGGAACCCCCCTCTATTGACCTTTTTTACTACTCTCGGTCTTACTTTTTTCTTATTCCTCTTCAGGAAGCTGGGAAACAATACTGCAGATAGAACAATTACTTCCCCTTCCGGAACTTTCGTTTTTGGGGTTGGTGACCTGAGAGTCCAGGGAACGGGTCCCCTCAGCAAGCACCGCTGCGCTGGAAATGGTAGCTGATATCAGCATAGCACTGAACATCTCCTCCTTTGTGATTCCGAGACGTTTGGCAACCCTCAGATGGGTCTTGAGGCAATACTCGCATCTGAGTGCAGAGGCTACTGCAATGCTTATCAGCTCAACCGTTTTTGGATCAATGAAATCCATCTGCCTCATGACACTGTTCTCATATATCATTCTTGAGATGAACAGGCCAGGCATATCCTTCATGAAGTTTATGATATAGGGAATCTCACCATAGCGCTCTTCCACATCCTCAAGCATATCAGCGACAGCATCTTCCGGCTCCTGGTCCAGGATCTTTTTTATCTTTTCGATGTCCATACTCATAACCCCATAAGTCCGATATCCTGTGAATCTGCCTATAATGCAAAACCTACTTCTGATTCACGTTTGATCTTTATTAGTATATAATCCTTCATCTTAGAAGGAAGCACTCTTGCAAGTTCCATAAGACGGGTCCCTTCGTCGAATTCAAGGTTCTCCACCTTCCCATGGAACTCATCGTATGGGAGCTTTACCCGCAACCCGTCCAGCTGCAGGGTCACCGGGGCAGGCGTTAGCACCTGTTCTATCTCCGGGATCTGTTCATAGATCTCTTTCATTACCCTAGGGGGGAGCACCGCGAGAGGGTCTTTTGAAAGGTCCTCCCTCATTATCCCGACTACCTCTGCCACTTTCCTGTTCATTATGTCCAGGGAACTCAGTTCCTCCGACTTTCGCAGGCGGTGGGCTACCCTGCCTATGTTCCCAATGTAGACATCAGCATTAGGGACATCCTCAGTAAGAAGATCAGGGCCCCCTGTCACCACAATTGGGATCTCGATGCCTTCAAAGAGCTTGGGTTTCTTGTTCTTGATACAGTCCGCAAAGGTCCCGAAAGAGAACAGGGCAATATCATGCTCATTTATGAGCCGTCTTTCATAATCTGCAGAAAGTGCAACCCTTCTTCCCATTCCCCTTGCAAGGCCTATCATGTTTGTATTTGCCCCGTCCCTGCGCAGGTGCTCGGCAACGTCACAGGCCGAGTGCGGCAGGTGGTGAACTGCAAGCGTGGGAGAGACAACAGCGATCTCGGTACCCGTGAGAGGGGCTGGCGTCAGCTTCCCAAGGAGTTTTTTCCCCAGCTCTTCGACAAGATGGACATCCTTTTTGGGGATGAGCATTATCAGGGTGACTTCGGTTGCTGCCGGGATCTTCTGGATCAGGTACCCTCCCAGGTCTTCGAGAAGCTCGGTGATGAGGGTATGCTTGTGAATCCCACCCTCGTAGATATAAGGTTCAAGCACTGCAGCCATTACCGGGCCTCCCTGAGCTCAGCAAGCATCTGATGCGCTTCCTGTATCCATTCCGGTTTCAGGGTGTCTTCGCTTGCTACGAAAATAAAGCTGTTCTCCTTCATGGAGTGATAGCGTACCCTGAAACCCTCCGGGGTCGATCTGATAGCCATCTCGATAAGCCTTGACTGGAGGCTCTGCTTTGGGTCAGCTATCAGCATGCCACCCAGGTATTCTATCTCCTTCCCGGGATCCTCATCCTGGCGCACTACAAGAGTCTTCCTTTCGGGCTGCAGTACCTGGCCACGCCCGTATCTGGCCCAGAGCTTTTCCAGAAGCTCTGGAAGATACTTCTCCTCCCTCAGGGATATTTTGACCTCCTTGCGCTCCATCACCCCATAGCCAAGGTCTGCAAAATCCCCGAGCCTGACGGGAGGCTGGCTGCCTCTCAACAGGATAGCCATCTGGAACAGGGAGTCCTCCGGCCTGAGTACGACTTTTATCCGCCCTATGGCCCCGCCCAGCACAAGCTCCGAGATAACATCTGCTATAATACTCCTGTAAGCTTCCGCTTCCTGCGGGACAGCAGACTCCACGACAAAGGTCTCAAGAGCGTCCATGGTGCTACTCCTCCACGAACCCTGATGCAAGCAGGGCGCTTCCCACGGCACCTATCAGATGGGAGTTCGGAGGAACCAGCACCTCTATCTTGAGCAGCTTGCTGAGTGCCTTGGGCACTCCTTCGATAAGGGATGAGCCACCTACAAGGATAAGGGGCTCCCTGACATCGACTTCCTGCAACTGCTGCTCGAATATCTGCTCCACCACACTGTAACAGGCTGCTGCTGCGACGTCCTCCGGGGTGGAGCCTTTTGCAAGGGAATTGACCAGTGACTGAATACCGAAAACGATGCAGTAGCTGTTCATTTCCACATTCTCCTGCATTCCTTTCACTGCCAGGGCCCCGAGTTCGGTGATGTCTACACCAAGCCTCTTGGCAGTCATATCAAGGAAACGGCCCGATGCACCGGCGCAGATGCCACCCATGGTGAACATGCCCGGTATGCCGTCCTCAACTGAGATGGCCTTGTTGTCCATACCACCGATATCGATCACAGTCGCAGGGCCTTTCTGCTTGTTTGCAAGATAGACAGCACCCTTGGAGTTCACGGTGATCTCCTCCTGCACCAGTTTGGCCTTGAAGTGCTCACCTATCAGGAAACGCCCGTACCCCGTGGTTCCTATTGCCTGGATGTCCTCCTGTTTGACACCCGCCTGCTCTAGTGCCTGGTTGAAAGCCTCGGTGGCACTCTCTATGACCTTGATCGTGGGCACCCATCCGGACCCGATGATCTTGTCATCCTTCATCACGACAGCCTTGGTCGTAGTGGAACCCGAGTCTATGCCTGCAGTGAGCCCTGTCTGGTGCTCCCTGGCAAGCAGGTGCTTCCGCCTTGCTATTGTTGTCAGGGCCTCCATACGGGTCATCAGGGTTGCCGCCGTTGTGCGCTCGGTGAATGAATAGCTGATAACAGGGATATCGGAATATTTGTGGATATATCGTCTGAGTTCGTTCCTGACGATCGCAGCCTCTGCACACCTGAAGCAGGAAGTGATGAACACTCCGTCCACATCCGCCATTCCCTCGACCACGGCCCTGGCCCTTGCCATCATGAGCCTGAGGTCAGGGCTGGCTGCCTCAATACCAAAGTCCCTGCCGATATTGTCCAGGGAGGATACATCTATCTCCGGGAAGACCAGTTTGGCATTAACGGATTTTGCCACGGACTCAAGTTCCTTATGAACACCTGCATACTCAGAGCCACAGGATACAAGGGCTACCTTTACAACGGATTTCTCACTCATGCCTTATCTTCCTCTTCATCCTTGGGCAGGGACTTTAAGAACTCTGCGATCCTGTATACAAATTCCTTGGCCTCTTCCTCATTATCCCCACGCGGATAATCAACTTCCAGGACTGGTATATCACGCTGCCTTATCAGGTACTTTGTCAGTTCGTTGGTACGAGCACAGCCCATGCAGCCAAAGGCCATGGGAGACTCGTTGACAATTATGCCTGCCTGTGCCTCCTCTATCATGGGGCCTACTATTGACATCCTTCCTCTCACTCCGGCAGGCACTTCCACTGCCGCGTACTTCAGACCCATTTTGGGCTCCTCGGCTGTAATGTTCAGTGGCGGTGAATCCACGCTGACCGTTGAGATCTTCTCTTTGATCTTCTCCATCATAGCAACGGGTTGATGGCCGAACCGTTCAACCAGATCGGAAAGGATAAGGCTGTTTGTCGGGTATATGATGACTTTTACCATGATATTGCCTCATAATTGGGATTCAATTAGGTCTTCCAGTTTATCGACATCAAGCTTCTTCTTTTGCTTTGCCTCTTTGAGAGGTGCTTTCCTGTCATAGGCATCGAGCGCCTTGCCGATAGTGGGCAGCATCTGCACCTCATGCCTAAGGTAATGAAACCCGGGCCTTGGGCCGCCTCCGCGGGACGAGCGGCACCTCCTCTCGTCTCCCGGCAGGAAACCTCTCTCTTTTACGAAGATATGGTTCCGGTCAAGGTCCACCACTTCCTTCACGACCCTGTTCACCGCATCCCGGGGACCTGTGACCATTGTCCCGAAACAGGTTTCCTTGATAACTATATCGGTATTGGACTGATATATCTTCATGGCAGCATCTACAGGCAGGACACTGTCAGAGCTTATCACCACGATCTTGGTGATATTATCACTTTCCCCTTCTGCCATCATGATTCGTCCCCGCTGCTGTCTATGATATACACGACATCGTCTTCCTTAAGGTTCTTTAGCTTGCCAGTGTCGACGACCTTCCCGATTATGTTCGTGCTGCCGAATCTCTCACCGGTCGGTCCGAAGAGATCGTTGTCCTCCAGCTTGACACCTATCATACCGGCCCTCTTGGCAGCCTGGTTAGTGACACCTATCTCACCGCCTCTCACCTTCCCCTGGGGAGTGTTCTCAGGCAGGATCTCCTTGTACTTGTCAGCCTCTTTTTCCATGGCCTTGAAGATATATGTGTTGTCATAGGTCATAAGCACAGCCAGGGCGCCCACAGGCTTGTACTGCATCCCGGTGGCGTGCCTGAAGAAGTCGAGTGTCTTTGGAGCAAGGTCCTTGTACAGCTCAACCCTGATAAGATGCTCTGGATCAACTCCTCTGAGTGTCACTTTAGCCTCGCCCAATATGCCTATTGTCGTAGCGGGGGTTTGCGTGACAATGAAACCGTCATCCCCCATGTAACCTTCCCTGATAACTTCCACACCCAGGGGCTCCATTCCTGCTTCAGCTTCAGCATAGTTCATCCCAAGCAGCATTATCGGGCGAGGAGCGCTCTCTATCATGATCTTCTGGCCTTCACGTGCCATCTTGGCAAGCTCCAGTCCTTTAACTACGTGACCGACCACCGAATGCATGATAGTGGATGTCCTGTCATCGGTTGCAATGAACAGCTTACCTGCCCCGTATCCGACGGTTCTCACAAAGACAGAACCGGCAGAGCGGGATTCGAAATTCTCGTAGGTCACAAGCTCGCTCTGGAACCTGTGATCGGAAATATAAGAGGAAGAAACGGAATCAATGTGGAAGGTACCGTCACGGGTCACGGCAAAGAGATGTTCCGCACCCTCGGGAGCTTCGGGGTCGATCTCGATCTCCACATAAGTGAATATCCGGGAGCCGTTCTCCAGTCCTGTTGAAAGGTCTGTGGTGCATATGTGTTCCCCGGCTTCCTCAGACTCGATGACAGGCTCAATATCCAGTATCCTGTCATTCTTAGACAGGTCAGACAGGACATGCTTTCCGCTGATCACTTTTGCAAAAGTGCCTTCCTCCGGAGCTCCATACTCGGCTGAATGCCTTGCCTTGGTAAGGATCAGATGAGTGTTTACAGGATCGGAGCCACCCGCAAACATAAGCTCGAATCGCCTGTGGTCCACGCTGCCCCTGAAGGGAACCATGTCAGAAGAGAAAGGCCCGAAAGCAACTGCATCCCTGCTTATCCAGCGGACAGGCATGTCCCTGTACTCAGCATAATGGGAAACCCAGGTCTTTCTCGAGGGAGATGCTTCTTCATGAAGCTCTATGCGGAACTCACCCCTGGATGTTCTGACGGTATACCTGGAAACATCCTTCGTTTCCTGGCCAGCACGCTCGATAAGGATACCCACGGCTGTACCTTTCCTGTAAGGGGCGTTTGACACCCTGATAGCATCCTCGAGGACAGAACCTTCAGGCAGTTCTATCCAGTTCCCATTGACCTCTACCTTTATTTTATCGCTCGTGTCAAACACCTCTGTTATGACAAGATTACCGGCTCACCCGGCATCAGGACACGTTCAGGAGCCTGCAGCCGCTTCCATGCGCTCCTTATCCGTGAGTTTTGAAAGGACTGCTGCGGGAGCACCGACATCAACGATCTTCCCGTTCCTCATAAGAGCAACACGGTCGCAGATCTCCTCAAGGAAGTCCATGTCGTGTGAAACGATAACGAAAGTGTCACCCATCTTCTCACGTGCCTTGAGGATGGACTTTGTGACCTCCATCTTTGTTATCGGGTCCATGGTACCTGTCGGCTCGTCCATTACGATAATGACAGGCTCCTTCATGAGGATCTGGGCAAGCGCAACCCTGTGCCTCTCTCCTTCACTAATCTCATCTGACATCTTCGATAATATAGATTTTGCCTTTTCTTCAGTAAAACCGGTAGATATCAGTGTGTTAATGGCCTTTCTTACAGCAAGCTCGTAGGGCAGGTCGATACCTATTGATTCTGTAAGATTGTCGATGATGGTCCTGTGGTTGTACAGTCCATACTCCTGGTGGAGAATACCCATATATTTCACCGCACGCCCCCTGCATTCCGGGCCGGGTTTCTTCATATCGACCCATTCGTCACCGACCCTTACCTTCACTTCACCGCTGGTTGGCTGCACTATTCCCATCAGTATCTCGGAGGTCGTGGTCTTGCCTGCTCCGCTGGTCCCTGCGAGACCGAATATCTCGCCTTCCTTTACATCGAAAGAGATATCGTTGACAGCATAGACAACACCCCTGTTAACAGATATATACTTCTTGACAAGGTGATCGACCTTGATCAGGGTGTCGCCGACCTCGACATCGGGTTTTTTCTCCACGGCGCAGACGAGATTCATGAACTCCTTTGCTATCTTTTCCGGGGAACCTTCACTTACAATTGCCCCGTCCTCAAGGACAATGGCCTTGTCAGCCAGCTGCTCTATGACATCACACCAGTGGGATGTGATCACCATTGTCATATTATAGTCCCTGACAGCCTTGTCGATGACATCGTGAACCACCTGGGCAGTCCTGGGATCCAGGGTACCCGTGGGCTCATCAGCTATAAGCAGCATGGGGTCCCTGACAAGCTGGCGTGCAAGGACAACCCTCTGCTTCTCACCGCCGCTCAGGTCACGGGCCACGTGCATCATGCGGTGGGAAAGCTGTACCTTTTCAAGCAGGTCCACTGCCTTGCCCATTGCATCCTCAGTGGAAACTCCGATCTCAGTAAGGGAATTTACCACATTGGCAATGACCATGTCGTCACCATATAGTGCAAATGTACGCTGAAGCATGATAGCGATCCTTTTAGTGATGTCTCTCCTATGGGGGTCATGGATGGAGAGTTTTACAAAATCAGCTTCGAAAGCTTTTAAAACACCTTCACATGCCGGGCAGTTCATTCCGATCTTGCTGGGAGGCTCTATGTGTCCGCATTTTTCACAGCGTGCTAGGTGATAGATCACCTGTCCGCTTATGCCTTCATACTCTTCCACACCACGCAAAACATGCATCAATACAGTCTTGCCCGAACCGCTCCTTCCAAGTATTCCCAGGACCTCTCCTTCGTTGATAGTCAGGTTTATGTTCTTTAGAACTTTGACACCGTCAAATTCCAGTGAAAGGTCTTTGACTTCAATAAATACTGCCATACCGTTTCCTCCGCCTACTGGATGCATGGGTGTTATTGTCCATTATATCTTTCTATGCATACCTTTGCAAATTACTTAACGGTTTTGCATAGTCTGCACAAAACTAATACCAAAGTATCCGATATCCCATACAAACCATCTGACAACATTCTAATGAGTTTTTTACAAATAAGTTATACTTGGATTATCAAACTCACTACATAAACATAACGCATCGGCTTTGCGCCGTTAACTTTCAAAATAAAGGTAGATCGTTGACCCATATCCGCTCAGAGGCTCCTGCAGGTTTGCGACAGAACCTGCTTCACGATCCCTGTTACTTCATTGATGTTGTCAATGACTCTGTCTGCCGCATCCCTTAATGCCCGGGGTCTCTCATCTCCCTGCTGGGTGGTCATTATACCGATATCTGCTGCCCGGAGTGCAAGTATATCGTTCATCCCATCCCCCACCATGATAACCGAATCGTATCTTTCCTTCAGTTCAAGGATGATCTTTTCCTTGTCCCGGGGAGAGGCAACCCCGTACACATCCTTGCCCGGGATGCCCACTGTCGCTGCAAGTCTGTTCAGGTTATGATAGCCGTCTCCCGAAGCAATGAACACGTCCGCACCCATTTCCCTGAGCTGTTTTATTGTCAGAGGCGTATCTGAATACATTCTCCCACCTGTGCTAAGCACATAGGGCACCGTGCCCTCCTGCACATCAACAATGATACCTGCAGCAAGATAGAATACATCAGGACAGCGGCCCCTTACAATAGATATCACGCCCCTGAGATCGTCAACGCACACACTGCTCTTTTGTATTATCCCGTATGCTTCGTCCAGCTCTATGGGACCGCTAGAGCAGCTTATCTCGATAGAGACCCCGTACGCTTCGAGGAACTGATGGAATGTCATGGGCGGACACGAAAAGATGATACTTTCAAGATCACCGTTCATAACTACAAGAGCCCTGCGGGGTTTAAGGGCCACCAGAAGAGTGGTCTGGATATCATCAAGGATCATACCTGTGGCAGCCTCCCTTGCCACACGATACATCCGCAGGAGGGTACCTGCACTGTCAAATACTACAGCCACGCGTTTTTGCATGTAGGGTGCTTTGTACTGATGAGTGATTATCTTTACGCCGGGAAGGAGGGATACTGTGATGGCAGGGAATGTCATCAGGTATATTATATAGGACCTTGATACTTTGTAGAGAGACAGATGCAAAACAACAGAAGAACAGCAATGCTTGCGGTCCTGGCACTGCTTTTCCTTGCAGTGCTCCTTTCCCCGTCAGAGAATATATATCCTGAACTTAATCCTGATCCATGGGGTAACGAGACTATCACCGTTCACATAGACGACAGGAACGTACCAGCCCATTACAGCCCCAGCTACAGGGTGCAGGTGGAGAAGGCCCTTGACTACTGGAGCGAGGGAGGGAACGGTAAACTAGGATACACTCCTGAGTTCAGGATAGTGGACGTGAACGATGCGGATATCCTTATCATGTGGGTGGAAAACCTCGAAGCGGAGGCGGGAGTTGAGAGCGGCGTCGCAGGCTTTGCCAGGCCATATGAAGTGAACGGCAGGTACGAGCATGTGGATATCGTGCTGGAAACAGGCAACTACGCGGGATATTCATGGAGACAGTATGGGGATTCCAACATGCAGGAGATAGCAAAGCATGAGATCGGACATGCATTGGGACTGGGCCACAGCAACAACAGGAAGGATATCATGTATCCGACCTACGACCGTATGGACGACATCGACCCGCTGCTCGTACAGAGGACACTGCCCCTGATAATCCTGGGAGCCCTGCTTGGGGCCGGGATCGTGTTCTACCACGGTGGAGGATGGCTGCACTCCAGGAAGAAAAGGGAGAGACTTGAGAAGGAGATATTCGGCGAAAAGGAAAAATGAAACGGAACGCAGTTTTCCAGGACATACTCCGCTATTTCAGCGGGGAAGATGTGGATTTCTCAGGCTACGAACCCGATCTGAGCGACCTTACGGAGTTCCAGCAGGAAGTGCTCACCGAAGTAAGGAAGATCCCCTACGGGCAGACCGTAACCTACGCCGAGCTTGCCTGCCGCATAGGAAAGGAGGGAGCTGCGCGGGCAGTGGGAAGTGCGCTTGCGAAGAACCCGTACCCGATAATCATACCCTGTCACAGGGTAGTTTCATCATCTGGTATTGGCGGCTTTTGCGGGGAGACCTGCGGAGAGAAAACGGAACTTAAGAAGAAAATGCTTGATATGGAATCAAGGGTATCTTCAGGCAGGGAATGAACATGTTCGGATGGACGGGAAGGACAATAGCAGTGGACCTGGGAAGCAACTCGGTCACGGAGTCGAGGACAAAGAAAAAGGATGCTGAACAGTTCATCGGCGGGCGCGGACTTGCCTGCAGACTGATGGCCGACCTGACCGGACCCCATACAGAACCGCTGAGCCCGGAAAATCCGCTTATCCTCTGCACCGGGCCGCTTACAGGCACTACGGCGCCTATGTCAGGACACTTCACGATAACAACAAGATCACCCCTTACCGGGACAATCTTTGACTCCAATGCCGGCGGCCTGTTCGGGGCCGAGATGAAATTTGCAGGAGTGGACTGCCTGATAGTGACAGGAAAGGCCGCCGAGCCTGTATATATCCGCATAGAGGATGAGGAAGTGGAGATACTGCCTGCGGACCATCTGTGGGGAAAGAACACAGGTGAAACAGCATCAGTTCTTGGCACCAGGGGGAAGGTAGCATGTATCGGAAGAGCAGGAGAGAGGCTGGTGCCCATGGCAGGCATGGTGAGTGATGGCTATGTTGCCGGGCGCGGAGGACATGGGGCGGTGGCGGGCTCAAAGAATCTCAAGGCTGTTGTTGTGAAGGGAAGCAATAAGCCGGAGATAGCCGAACCGGAAGCTTATGGAAAGGCCGTGGAGAGGATGAACAGGCTGCTCATTGCAAATCCTCCTGTATCGAAGGGACTTGCCAATTACGGAACAGCAGTCTTTGCGGACCTGTTAAGCTATATGGGTATTCTGCCTGCAGATAATTTCAGGAACACTGGATCATCTTCGGGGCAGGGGATATCAGGTGAGTCTATTAAGGAGAACTACCGGACCGAAAAGACACCATGCTTTGCCTGCCCTGGGGGTTGCAGGAGAACATTCGAGGATGGCTTCCAGGTACCGGACTATGATTCCCTGTGGGCGCTTGGGCCAAATATCGGCGGGCACGATCCGGAAATCATTACCAAGATCAATAGCATGTGTACGGATTATGGGATGGATCCCCTGTCCTGCGGGTCTGCCATTGCGGCATACATGGAGCTGCAGGGCGCCGGACTTGGTGAGGAGGAGCTTATGGCGCTTGTCAGGGACATGGGAGAAGGGAGAAGTGAACTTGCTGCAGGCTCGTACTCGTACCTGTGCTCCATGGAAAAAGGTCGGGGAAGCATGAGCGTCAAAGGGCTTGATATTCCGGGATACGATCCCCGGAGCATGGCAGGAATGGCTCTTGCCTATGCCACATCCAACAGGGGAGGATGTCACCTGAGCGCTTTCATGGCAGCACCGGAAGTGATGGGAAAGCCCATGGTCCTCAACAGGCTCACTTTTGATGGCAAGGCAGCCCTTGTACAGTACTTCGAGAATCTTGCGGCGGTCATTGATTCTCTTGTTATCTGTCCTTTTGCTGTTCTCGCTCTAGGAGAGGGGGAGCTTGCATCCCTTCTCAACGCCGCAACCGGGAAGAACTACACTGCAGAGAGGCTGCTGCGTTGCGGGGAACGCATCTATAACTTGGAGAGAATGCTCAATGTAAGGGAGGGATTCTCACGGAAGGATGACACCCTGCCGGAGAGGTTTTTCGGGAAGGACGGTCTTGACAGGGAAGCATTCATGAACGCCCTTGATGACTACTACCATTTCAGGGGATGGGATGAAAAAGGAAGGCCAACAAGGGAAAAATTACAGGAACTGGGTCTGGGCGAACAAATTGATTTATATAGTTGAATGCGTTAGTTATGCCTGCTATAAAGTATTTCCGGTTCTTGTGGGATATATAGGTTAAATTGATATATAGAACAGGGAATTATACCCCACGAATTACGATCATAGTTTAACTTTCCAATGGAGGATCATAAATGAAAGTACAAGTTGAAGTCAAGGAACTCAAAGAAGGTAAATACGTAATTGTCGATGACGAGCCATGTGTTATCAAGAGCATATCCAAGTCCAAGCCCGGAAAGCACGGTTCTGCAAAAGCAAGGATAGATGTCATAGGACTCTTCGACAACCAGAAAAGGTCAATTGTGGGCCCTGTTTCTGACAAGGCGTACGTTCCCATAGTCGAGAGGAAGACAGCACAGGTGCTCTCCTTTGGCGGGGACATCGTCCAGCTCATGGACATGGGAGACTTCTCAACCTTCGAACTGCCGGTTCCCGAGGAGTACAGGGACAGGATAAAGGAAGGAGAAGAGATCACCTACATCACAGCCATGGGCAAGATGAGGATCGACCTTAGATAATCTCACTTAAACTAGTCACGTATGTTCCATAAGCCTGAAATGATGGATGCCCTGTCGGATTACGCATCTGCCAGATATGTGATATTCGGTGTGCCTTTCGACGGGACATCATCATACAGGTCAGGAAGCCGGTGGGCGCCGGATGCCATGAGGAAGGCATCTGCAAATTTTGAAACTTATAATGCCTATTTTGACGTAGATTACGAGGACCTGATGATACATGATGCAGGCAACCTCGAGCACTATTCCACGGTGGACCAGACACTTGAGGAACTGACCCTTGCAGTCGAACCCATTGTAGCAGACGGAAAAATCCCTATCATGCTGGGAGGAGAGCACTCGCTCACCCTGCCCTGCGTAAAAGCCTGTGCCAGGTACTCGGATGAGAAGATCGGCTTTGTGGTACTGGATGCGCATTTCGACCTGCGCGAGGAGTATGGAGGGGTCAAGTATAACCATGCCTGTGTCTCAAAGCATGTCCTCAACGAGGTCACTGACAGGTATGTGACCATCGGCGTGCGCAGCGGGCCAAAGGAAGAATGGGTGTTCGCAAGGGAGAACAACATCAGGTACTATACTCCTGACGATGTCCGCAAGAAAGGTATCAGGAAGGTCCTTGAGGAGATCATTGATTATCTTGGCTGCTCGAAGATATATCTCTCCCTGGACATGGATGCTCTCGACCCGGCATATGCACCCGGCCTAGGTACTCCCGAGCCTTTCGGCCTCAGCGATATAGAGGTCCGTGAGGTGATCCACAGGCTCGCACCCATGTGCGTGGGTTTCGATATCGTAGAAATAGCCCCGGAGTACGACAACGGCCAGAGCGCACTGCTTGGCACGAAGCTGCTGAGGGAATTCATCGCGGCCCATGCCGCAAGTGAGAGGCAGCATTAGGCTGCAACTACTCACCTCGCTCATTTTTGTGCCTATGCAGTAAAAAAGCCAGGCTGCATACATATGGCAAGTAAGCGTGTTCTTCAAGAACGGCCCTCAAAATATAATTGAAGGAACAGAGCTGTCCTTCATTCAGTGGTTATATTTACAAGTTCCAGACTTCCTGATCCACCCTCCACAGTTTCTTCCATGATCAGGCCAACATCCATGGCATAATATTTATTCTCCTCTATCCCGGGTTCAAGCGGCGTCCATTCCCTGGTAACCAGGCAGTTCTCAAATGAACCATAAGACACTGTGGCGTTCCCACTCAGACTGATCACTTCGGCCATGTCCTCGGCTTCACCCTCATAATATTCCTGCCTGTACACATCACCTGTCCGCGGGTCTGCCTGCATGATGATCCCGGGTTTCGCGCCGTCCACACCGGCCTCCCACGAACCTGCAGTACTCACGACTTCACCGCCCTCATACTCTTTCGAATCCTCACCGAAATACCATACGTTCCCGTCGGTGTCCTGGGCAAACCAGTCATATGTATCTTCCACCAGCTCACCGTCCTCCCATTCCGTTTCCCTGACGATGGTAGTGGCGACACCCATTACATCTCTTGTTTCATTGGTGACATATATTTCGACATCTATAGTTGCCCCTTCATCCTCGCCTTCATAAATAAAGGTCGTACCCGGCGTCAGTGGAAAATACGGGTTGTCTATCCTCTCAACAAAATTTGCAGGATCTATTGCAGGATGGTACTCACCTGTAGAACCTCCATCATTCGCCATTCCCCCCTCACTGGCATTACCGGTCTCGTTGGTCACTCCTCCATTCGTCGTTTCCTGAAAAGGTGCTTCTTCTGAATCTGAATTGCCCGTGCATCCTGACGCAAGGACAATAAGCACTCCCAGAAAAACCAGTGCTGTGCTCATTACTGGCTTTCGCTCCATATCCTAACCTCCCTCACTCTACCGGATAGGGTAGAAGTTATCAAACCAGTTTTTTGTTGTGGGCCATAATAACATTTCTGGTATTCTGATAAGACACCTGTGAAGAGCCAGGGCGCCCTATCCAGGAATCATCTGCATGATTGGCAGAACGCCTTTGGAAACTTCCGGAACGACAGTACAGGAGCCGGAAAATTATCTTCACCCTGTTACTCCACTCAGTTAATTATTTACATTCCCCGGACAATGATACAACCGAGATCATGAGCGAAGAAGTTGAAGTAGAAGTCGTATGCCCTTCGTGCTCACCCAAGGAAGAGGTGCCGCATGACGTACTGAAGACCGGGCAGAATATCATAGTGCGCTGCCAGGAGTGCGGTACAGTGCACCCCGCAACCATCGAGAGACCGAAGGATGTAGTCATAAAGGTAATAATCAGCAAGGGCCAGGATTCCATCAGTTGCATTAACAGGATGACAACAGAGGACACAGTGGCAGTGGACGATGAGATAATAGTCGATGACGAGGAGAACGATGAGGTATACCCGATAATCGTAACAGCCATTGACACGGCCCAGAAGAGGGTCGATTCCGCAAACGCCGCAGATATCACTACCATCTGGGGCAGGGCCATTGACGAGGTTATCGTTAAGATATCCGTGCATCAGGGCAGGCATACCGAAGCACTGCAGAAGAGGGTGCACGGAGGATATGAGTTTGTAATAGGCCACACTGACAGGGTTGGCAATGTGGACTTTGAGATAACCAAGATAAAGAAAAGGGATGGCACTTTCCTTTCAGGCAAGGGTGCAACCGTGGAGGCAAAACACGTTAAGAGGATCTTTGCTGACGAAATCAAACGTAAAGGATGGTCTGACGGCAAAACCGCATGGAGTATGCGCGGGAAAGGTCGTAGCTGGTAAATCCCTTCAAGAGGACAGGAGGACGGGAAGAAGTACCTGGAACAATCCAGAATGCTTCAGGCAGCTTTTCATACCGGAGGTTCCCGCCACAGCTCCCGGAGCTGCCTCACATCCGGCAGAATGAGGATCCTACAATTTCCTACTATTTGATATTGACACTTCATTCTGGCAGAGATAATATGCTTTCAGAAAAAATGCCACTAAAATCCACGGAGAGAGAAACAATAAAAGGGGGCTCCTGGGAATTCTGGATAGACCGTGGCGGAACTTTCACTGACATTGTCGCAAGGTCTCCTGAAGGGAGACTGCTTACCCATAAACTGCTCTCAGAGAACCCCGGACATTACCAGGATGCAGCGGTGGAGGGAATCCGCAGGATACTCGGACTGGGGCCCCAGGATCCTCTGGGAAGTGAAAATATCTCTTCCGTTAAAATGGGAACCACTGTGGGAACCAATGCCCTTCTGGAGCGCAAGGGCGAGCCTACGGCCCTGGTCATCACCGAGGGATTCAGGGACGCCCTGCGTATAGCTTACCAGAACCGCCCCGACATCTTTGCACTCGAGATCAGGCGGCCTGAACTGCTTTACAGAAGCGTTACGGAGGTGAGGGAGCGCTACACCGCCGGAGGGGAAGAACTGGTACCCCTGGATACCCGAAAGGCCCGGAAAGAGCTTGAAAAGGTATACGCAGAAGGTATCAGGTCCCTTGCCATAGTACTGATGCACGCCTACCGTTATCCTGACCATGAACTCCAGCTTAAGAGAATAGCCGAGGATATAGGGTTTACTCACATCTCACTATCCCATAAGGTAAGCCCCTTAATTAAATTCGTAAGCAGCGGAGAGACCACCGTGGTGGACGCCTATCTGTCCCCGGTTTTGAAGAGGTACATCGACAGGATCGCTGCAACACTTGAGGGGGCAGGCGGAAGGACACGCCTGCTCTTCATGCAGTCAGGAGGCGGCCTCACAGATGCCCGATATTTCAGGGGCAGAGACTGTATACTTTCCGGTCCTGCAGGAGGCATCGTGGGGGCTGTGCGGACGTCGGAAATGGCGGGGTTCAGGGACATCATCACCTTTGACATGGGAGGTACATCCACGGATGTCGCACACTACAACGGTGAATATGAAAGAAGTTTTGAGACCGAAGTGGCAGGAGTTCATCTGCGTTCCCCCATGCTTCATATACATACAGTTGCGGCCGGGGGAGGCTCCATACTTCACTTCGATTCGGGCAGGTTCCGTGTGGGCCCTGACTCCGCGGGCTCGGACCCAGGGCCTGCCTGTTATCGCAAGGGAGGGCCGCTTACTGTCACGGACTGCAACCTGATGCTCGGCAGGATACAGCCGGAGAATTTTCCCTGCCTGTTCGGCCCGGGCGCGGACCTGCCCCTTGACAGGGAGACCGTCGCTCACAAATTCAGGGAACTCGCTGAGGAGATCGGCTCATTCACCGGCGAGGATTATTCGCCTGAGAGAGTTGCAGAGGGCTTCCTCACGGTCGCTGTGGAGAATATGGCAAACGCCATCAAGAAGATATCCATCCAGCAGGGCTACGATGTCAAGAATTACACTCTCTGCTGTTTCGGAGGAGCCGGAGCACAGCATGCATGCCGGGTGGCAGACTCGCTGGGACTGAGAACGATCTTCATCCATCCCCTTGCAGGCGTACTTTCTGCATACGGCATGGGGCTTGCAGACAGGAGGATACTGAAAGAGCATGCAGTCGAACGTGTGCTTGATGAAGGACTTCTCACGCAGCTGAGCATGGAATTTTCCAGGATGGAGACAGATGGAAGGGAAGAGATGCTGGATCAGGGAGTAACGGAGGAAAAGATCACTGCACAGCATAAAGTTCATGTGAGATATATCGGAACGAACACTCCGCTGCTAATGGATCCTGCCGACATGGACAGCATCAGGGCCGCCTTTGACCGTGAGCACAGGAAACGTTTCGGATTCATCATGCAGGACAGGAAACTTGTTGTGGAAGCAATATCAGTGGAGATCATAGGCTCCGGGGAAGATATGCAGGAAAACAATATTCTCCCATCGACAGGCTCTCAGGATGAAGCCACAGACTATACTCTTATGTATACCTCCGGCCAGTTCCACAGAACACCTGTCATCAGGCGAAGCAGCCTGAAAACTAAAGCCGGGATTTGCGGGCCCGCCATTATAACGGAAGAGAACACAACAGTTGTCATCGAGCCTGGCTGGGAGACAGAGCTTACCCGGAAGAACTGCCTGATACTCACAAAAGTGCAGCATTCACCGCAAAAGCAGGAGATAGGTGCGGAAGCAGACCCTGTTATGCTGGAGATATTCAACAATCGTTTCATGTCCATTGCAGAGCAGATGGGATATACCCTCCGGAACACCGCCTATTCAGTGAACATCAAGGAAAGACTGGACTTCTCCTGTGCGGTCTTTGATAAAAAAGGCAATCTTGTGGCTAACGCACCTCACATCCCTGTCCACCTGGGTTCCATGGGCGAGAGCGTCCGGTCGGTGATAGGGCGGTTCGGAGATATGCGGCCAGGAGATGTGTTCATGGTCAATTCCCCTTACAGCGGAGGTACCCATCTTCCGGATATTACCGTGATAACACCCGTTTTTATCGAAGACAGGATAGCGTTCTATGTGGCCTCAAGGGGACATCACGCCGACATTGGAGGGATAAGCCCGGCTTCCATGCCGCCTGAAAGCAGGCACATAGGAGAGGAAGGTGCCATCACAGAAGGAAGCCGGATAGTCGAGCAGGAGCGCTTCCTTGAGGAAGAGGTGAAACAATGGCTCCTCTGCGGACCATATCCCGCACGTAATCCTTCACAGAACATCGCCGACCTGCGGGCACAGGTAGCTGCCAACGAGAAGGGTGCGGCTGAACTGAAGAAGCTTGCAGAGCACTTTTCCCTTGAAACTGTGGAAGCGTATATGAGCCATGTACAGGACAACGCAGAGGAGGCGGTGAGAAGGGTTATCACATGTCTCAGGAATGGGGAAGCTGTGCAGGCCTTTGACGACGGCAGCGTGATAAGGGTGAGGGTCAGCATTGACAGGGAAAGGAGAACTGCACACGTTGATTTTACCGGCACCTCAGCACAACATCCCGGAAACCTTAACGCACCTGTGGCAGTATGCAAGGCGGCCGTGCTCTACGTGTTCAGGACACTGGTGCAGGAGGACATACCTCTCAACGAGGGATGCCTCCGGCCGCTGGAGATCACCATACCTGAGGGATGCATGCTCAACCCCTCATATCCTGCCGCAGTGGTTGCCGGGAATGTGGAAACATCCCAGGCCATAGTGGACGCTCTCCTCCTGGCGCTGGGAGTGATGGCAGGCTCCCAGGGCACCATGAACAATTTCACCTTCGGGAACGCAGAGTTCCAGTACTACGAGACCATCTGCGGCGGCTCGGGTGCAGGAAACGGTTTTAACGGAACGGATGCGGTGCACACCCACATGACAAACTCAAGGATCACCGACCCCGAAGTGCTGGAATGGCGCTTCCCGGTGCTCCTGGAGGGATTCTCCATCAGGGAGGGAAGCGGCGGCAGAGGAAAATACACCGGCGGATGTGGTGTCATCAGGAGATTGCGCTTTCTTGAACCCATGAGGGCTGCCATCCTTTCAGGCCACAGAAGGATACCACCTTCCGGACTGCAGGGTGGAGAGGATGGAAAAGCGGGACGTAACTATATCGTTAAAAAGGATGGAGTACTTCTTGAACTGGGGGAAAAGGCCGTATGTGAGGTAAGTCCCGGAGATGTTTTTGTCATTGAGACCCCTGGAGGTGGGGGGTTCGGAGAGATAGAGATATCCGGGAAGAAACCTTAAAATAAACACTGGAACAAAATGCTAAGTATCGCTGCTTATCAACCTGCTTTGTGAATAGTGAATAAAGCAAAATCACCCAATTATATGAAACCTGATAGAAGCTTAAAGGAAGTCAGCATCAAGGGAGTATTCATGATAAGTATTCTGGGTAGTTCCGTCCCTGCTGTCATGCTTGAGGATGACGAAGGCTACCTTATGCCGATACATATAGGCAATTCCGAAGCCATTTCCATAAATTCGGTGCTGAGGAATGAGACAATGCCAAGGCCTATGACCCATGACCTGATGATAGCCATGCTGGAAAGGCTGGGCTCAAAGATCGAGAGCGTGCTCATTGACGAGAAGATAGACAATATCTACTATGCAAGGCTCAGGCTGAGCAGGGACGGCGCAGACATGGAGTTCGATGCCAGGCCGAGCGACTGTATTGCAATGGCCCTCAGGCAGAATGCACCTATATACATAAACAAGGAGCTGTTCATGAGCGATTCGATCAACAAGGACAGCTTCCTGGGCTCCGGGGCCGGTAACGCCAACAGCATAGGCTGAGCCCTGCTCACGACATATCCAGGGGGACAGGCAGTATTTGTGATAGGCATAAATACCATCAGACTATAGAAATATTAATACTATGCAACCACTTTTTTACAGCCCGTTCAAAATCGCTTTTACCATAGTCCTGACACTGTTCGTTGCCGTTGTCGTCTCCGTGCTGTTCTTCGGGCTTGCCAGCACTGCTTTTGCCAGGATAGGCTTCTCATGGAGGGATGCTTTCATCCTGCTTTTCTTCTCCCTTATCGGAAGCAATATCAATATCCCTCTCCGGACTGTCGAAGCGGAGATATCCATTGAGGAGCAGCGCCATGCAAGGATGTTTGGCATCAGTTACAGGGTGCCCTTCAGGGAGACTTTCTTGAGGAAGACCACACTTGCCATCAATGTAGGAGGAGCAGTTATCCCCGCCCTTGTATCGTTATACCTGCTGAGCCTTTTCCCCGAAGCCTTCCCATACGTTCTTTATGCAACCGCCATCGTTGCTGTTATCACAAAGATGGTAGCACGCCCCGTCAGGGGAGTCGGCATAGTCTCACCCGCATTGATACCTCCCCTTACGGCGGCGCTTGGCTCCACCCTTGTCATCTCCATGACACAAGCCGCCCACGACCTTATCTTCATTACAGCTTACGTCAGCGGCACCATGGGAACCCTCATAGGCGCCGACCTGCTGAACCTGAGGGCAATAAGCAAGATAGGAGCGCCGGTTGCCAGTATCGGCGGCGCGGGGACATTCGACGGAGTTTTCCTGGCAGGAGTCATTGCGGTGCTGCTGGTGTGAAGGATCCTCGTATAGATAAGCAATTATATCAGACAGTGTCGCCCTTGCTGTCCCTGTACCATATTAAAATGACAGCCACCAGTCCAGCCACCAGCAGCAGTATATCCTCCAGGATACCAAAGGCAAATGCAGCCGAGAATCCCACAAACGACCACAACAGAGGGATTGCAAGAAGCTTTTTTGGCACTCTCGCAGGAATCCATAGCAGAAGCCCGAAAGTGAATATGGTTGTGGGGCAGGGAGCACCAAAAGTCGGCTGATACGGGTATACGTGGCCAATGAAATATCCAAAGATCGGATAGATAATAAGGCCATACAGGATCATTGCCAACCCGGCGAGTCCGTATATGTTCTTGCTGAAGCTGAAGGAAAGTTTTCTGTCAAGCACTCCATATTTAAGGAAGAGCGCAGCCTGTACTATGAATAGGAACCCGAAGATGTAGGCCGGTTTATTAATCGAGGAGAAGAAGAGGATATAGTAAACAATACCCATCCAAGACCAGAGGAAAAACAGTATACAGGAAATCAGCCTGTCAGAATAAGCTTTTTTATTAAATACAAGATATATTGAGAGTCCTGCAAGCAAGTAGAGGAAAACCTGCGCTGGAAATATGTCTGAATTATAATCAGCGAAATTGTTCAGAAACTGATCTTCTGTAAAAGGTAAACCCATTTTATCACTGGCCTTCATATATTTGGATTGTAGCGGGACATAATAAAAACATAACAATGATCAGGTATATATTTATGACTATTTTGCCGTAAGCCTTGCAACTTACACAACAAGTATTAAATAAAGAACCAATGTCTTCTTATCCATATATGCCATCTGCCAGGCTCGCCGGCAGACAAAAACACACATCATTGGAAAGGATAGGTCATAATGCTCACTAAAAGGATCATACCATGTCTTGATGTAACGCTTGACGAGGCCGGTGGGACGGTCGTCAAGGGTATCGAGTTTGTAGGACTCAGAAAAGCAGGCGACCCTGTGGAACTTGCAAAGAGATACAACGAACAGGGCGCTGACGAGCTTGTCTTCCTGGACATCACGGCCTCCCATGAAGGGCGCTCCACCATGATAAACGTCATCGAGAGGACCGCCAACGAAGTGTTCATTCCCCTGACCGTAGGTGGCGGGATAAACTCCATCGACGACATCAGGCAGATACTCCGGGCGGGTGCAGACAAAGTGTCCATCAACACTGCAGCGGTAAAGAATCCACAGCTTATAAAGGAAGCCTCGGAAATCTTCGGAGCACAGTGCATCGTCACAGCCATCGACTGCAAGAGGAACACCAACATCGAGGACAATACCGACAAGACCATACTGGAGCTGGAGGACGGCACCAAAGCCTGGTACGAGGTCGTCATCTACGGCGGACGCAAGCCAACAGGCCTTGATGCCGTGCAGTGGGCGAAGAAGGTTGAAGAGCTGGGTTCCGGGGAAATACTCCTCACCAGCATGGACAGGGACGGCACCTACGACGGCTTTGACATACCCATCACTAGGAAGCTTTCCGAAGAACTGGAGATACCCATCATCGCATCCGGCGGTGTGGGTAATCCCGAACACATGTACAGAGGTTTCGTTGACGGAAAAGCGGATGCTGCACTGGCGGCAAGCATATTCCACTTTGGGGAGTATACAGTGAACGATGTCAAGGAACACCTGAGGAAGAAGAACATCCCAGTAAGGCTCTGATGCGGTGATAGTATGGAAATCCGAGAATTCCAGCAACTCATGTCTGACCTCTACGCACACAACGACAGGAAGCGCGGACCCACGGCAACCATGCTCTGGCTGGTGGAGGAGGTCGGCGAACTTGCAGAGGCCGTGCGCAGGGATGACAGGGAGAATCTGCGGGAGGAGCTTGCGGACTGTTTTGCCTGGGTGGGCGCACTGGCAAATCTCTATGGTATCGACCTTGAGGAAGTATTCCTTGAGAAATACCCGGGCAAGTGCCCGACCTGCGGGCAAAAGCCCTGTATCTGCACAGATTGACCGCTTCTGAAATATCAGATGTGAAAGATAAGCATGATGAGAGAGCTGCCTGAATGGTACTATGACGAATTCATCCAGGTCGGTACTGATTACACGGATAAGGAGGAGATCCTGCACTACGACCAGAAGATGCAGAAGATCCGGAACATTGGCAGTGAAGCCGAAACAATGCTCCGGCTCATCGGCCTTCAGCAGGAGGACAGGGTACTGGAGATAGGATGCGGAACCGGAGAGTTCTCCATTGAGCTCTCAAGGCATTGCAAGCAGGTTGTTGCTTTGGATGTCTCCGAGGGGATGCTTGAATTTGCCAGGGAAAAGGCAAAGTCGAAAAACAGGAACAATATCCACTTCACCAAAGGAAGTTTTCTCACACTCGAACCAGATGACGGGCCGTTCGATGCGGTGGTAACCCAGCTGGCACTGCACCACCTGCCTGATTTCTGGAAGCTCATTGCACTGCAGCATGTCGGTTCAATGCTAAGGACAGGTGGCAGGTTCTTCCTGAAGGATGTGGTCTTTTCATCAGAGATCCATGATTTTGACCCCTTTATCTCAAAACTGCTGCAGAGCATCCCGGAACAAGTAAAGGATGAAATGACCAGGGAATATATCCTTCACATAAAGGAGGAGTTCTCAACCTTTGACTGGGTGATCGAAGGGCTCATAAAAAAGGCCGGCTTCAGGATAGAAGAGGCGTTCTATGAGAACGGGTTCCTCGCAACATACCTGTGCATAAAATAAAGATAAGGATCACTGTATGTGATTGAAGTCATTCTCACATTTTTAGGGGACGTTTCTCATACTGAGATTACATATCAGGCTCACAGTGAATATACAGAATACTCTCCTTCCCGTATTTTGACCGTAAGCGGTTCTCCACTTCATTGCATATGTTATGGGCTTCAATCAGACTGAGGTTCTTATCCACCTGTATATGCACATCGGTGGCAATGTTGGTGCCTATCTTTCTTGTCTTGAGCTTGTGGAAGTCCCTGACGCCTTCCGTTGAGATAATAGTGTTCACTATGTCTTCAACAACCTCTGCATCAAGAGCAGCTTCCGCAAGTTCGTTAATGTTCTTATAAGAGATATCAAATGCCACCTTGAATATGACAAAACTCAGTATGACCGCTGCAAGAGGGTCGAGGACAACCCATTTACCCCCCAGGATTATCGCACCCCCAATGCCTACCATTGTCCCCACTGATGATAATGCATCTGATCGGTGGTGCCACGCATTTGCTATCATAGCGTCACTTTTAATCGCATTGGCAGCCTTCAAAGTATATCTGTATAGCCCTTCCTTTACTAAGATCGAAGCAACTGCTGCAGCCAAAGCTATCATTCCAGGCTGTTCCAGGTTTTCGCCATGTAATACCAGAAGGATCTTGGAAAGACCGTTGACAAGGATCTCCAGTCCTATGAAAACAAGGGCAATACCAACAAAAGCCGCACATAGGGTTTCTATTTTACCGTGGCCATACTGGTGGTTGTCGTCCGCAGGCTTCCCCGCAGCCCTGAGTCCCACGATTACCACCATATCGGTAACAAAGTCAGAGAAGGAATGAACAGCATCTGCGATCATCGCCGAACTGTTACCAAAGATACCGGCGATAAATTTGAATATGGTCAGGACAACGTTCAATATCAGCCCGTTAAAGGTCACCTTTACTGCAGTATCGCTTCTGTCAGTTTCATGGGTCATATTGAACGCTCCTTCTAGTAAATAGTAGGCGATAAGACAATATTTAAGCTTTTCTACGCATTATAGGCCCCATAATGTCTTAAAAGCGCCTTAAATAGTTTCTTTTACCTTTAATTGATATATGCTCAAACACATTTTTTGTTATCCTAACATGTGACGGTCATATGTTAGGAAGAAAAACAAACTGTTGACACGGTGGGCTTATACCATCTGCAAATGTGAATTTACTTCAATGCGTTCCAACCAAATGGCGGCAAGGCAGTTTCTGGTCGGGTATACGAAGTAGTGGCGTAGACCATTATTAGATTACATCTTTTTCCCAATATAAAATACATATCCATAATACTGTTTGTATTTTGAATACAATTCTGCCTCACGCCTCATAAATGCAATCATATCCTCAACGGTTTTGTTTCCCGCATGCTTTTTCAAGAATTCTTCCTGCCTTGCTTTCTGCGGAATAAAATAATAATCGGTCCAGCAATTTTCAGGCAATATAAATGCGGCAACAGGAATATAGCCTGTTTTTTGCATGATGGAAATATTATACCCTATTGTGCCAATCTCAGGAACTGCGTCCAACCACCACTTCTCAATTTCAGCGGGGCGCTCATCGGTAAACCATGACTCGTATGTTACGGCAATATAACCATCTTTTTTGAGGAAGCCTTTCCAGTAATTCAAGCCTTTTTCAAAACCTATATTGGCAATAGCCCCCTCAGACCATATAAGATCAAATTCTTCATTCTGAAACGGCAAACTATCCATTGAACCGACAATACCTTTTACCCTGTCCTGCAAACCAAGTTTTCCGGCTGTTGCGTTAAGTTTATCGATCGATCCGGCGTAAAGGTCGAGGGCGGTGATGGTTGCTTCTGTATTTTGTGCCAGGACCGTTGTTTGAAAGCCTGTGCCGCAGCCTAAATCGGCAATTTTTGTTTTGTTTGAAAGATTCCCGATAAAAGCTAATGCCCTGATGGTTTCTTCGGCGCTGCCGGGTCCCTGCCGCTCAAGCTCTGTGAAAAATTCATTGATGAGGGCAAAATCGAGTTCGTCGATTGTTATTTCTTCCATTGTCATACTCCTTATCTTCTAATTATACCTTTGGCTTTACTCCTTTTGTTCCCGTGGGGCGGAGTTTTTTTCTATAAATCGCTCAATGTGCGCTGATAATAGCCTAGCGGCCTCTTTCTTGTCAGGCATTGTATCTGAGATGCCTAACAACAAATAAAACGGTGCATAAAACTCAAGCGCAAGCTGTTTTGGATTGCTTTTGCTCCAAATACCTTGCTCCATCATTTCACGGAATAGGTCTTCCATATAGCTGACCGGCCCGCTTACAAGGCATTTTTGATACAGTTCCATTATTTCCGGGTTTCTGTATTGCTCCAAAGTCAACATTTTTCGGAAATTACTGGTAAATTCGTCCTCCGTCAAAAAATGAAACTGCGCTTCCATGAAGACCTTGATGTTATCCACAGCAGTATTGCGGTATGCGGATGGGGATTTATCAAATGTCTCCTCCGGCACTTCATACTTGTTCGCTCTTTCGACATCCATCTGATACATACGCTCGACAATGTTGTCGAATATATCCCGCTTACTCTTATAGTGCTTATATAAAGCCCCTTTTGTAATTCCAAGCTCACCGGCAATATCGCTGACCGAAGCAGCCTCATATCCATCCCGCGCAAACAAACGAAGCGCAGTATGTAAAATGTTTTCTTTTGTGTCGGCCATCTAGAAGTCCTCTCCATGCAGTAAACTATCGTTCACCTTATTATAGTTAACGACCGTTTACTTGCTGGCGAATTCCACAAAAGCGGCACTTCAAATTAAACTAAAATTTTGCTGCCCCGTTAATAGGCAAGCCATAAAAGACTGCTTGCTGGGGCCAGCCCCAGACCCTGCCACTTCGAACTTATTTTTTGCCCATATTCCGGGCTATTTTGCAGTTTTCCTAATACACTTGGCACACATGAGAAACTTCACAAACTGGTTACCGGTTTATCTTTTATAGGACCGCCTTACATATTCGTAATCATATCTCATGGGGGTTATTTATGAACGAGTTGAAACCGGGAGAAGTGATCAGTGATTTTACGCTGTATGACCAGAACCTAAATGAAGTGCATCTGCACGACCTGAAGGGTAAGAAGATACTGCTCGCCTTTCATCCGCTGGCCTGGACCAGGGGATGCGCAAAGCACATGCAGTTACTTGAGGATAATTTCGAAAGATTCCAGGCAGCAAATGCATTGGCCTTTGGCATTAGCATTGATTCCGTGCATTCCAAGAAGGCCTGGGCCAGGGAGCTGGGGATAGAGAACACACTTTTCCTTGCGGATTTCTGGCCTCACGGGCAGGTGGCCAGGATGTACGGGATGTTCGATGAGGACAGGGGAGTGTCTCAGCGGGCCAGCATTGTCGTTGGCGAAGACATGAAGATAAGGTTCGTGAAGGTCTATGAGACCCGTTCGCTGCCGGATATTGAAGAGATATTTGATGCCCTTCGGGACTGAAATAAATTTGTCATATGCACATTAACTTAATTAGATGCGCTGCAGAAATAATTAACAATGTTTAAATAGTATCCCTTCTTCTGTAGATTGGAGGAACATCCATGAAAAAAAGGGATAGAGAAATACGTCTTATTCTTATTCTATTTATCACCGCATCCGTTGCTGCTTCCAGCGGATGCCTCAAGGATTTTGAAGAGAGCAGTAATTACGGGATAACGGATATCGAGATATCTGCCAACAGTATAAAAAGCTCCTATGCCGAACTGAACGTAACGGCTTACATAGACAACAGAGGAGGGGACAGCAAAGAGAACACGACCCTGCTTCTTAAAGCTTTCAGCGAGCAGACAGGACTGCTTGAACTGAGCCGGGAAACGCAGGTCGGCGTTATTCAGAAAGGCAGCACAAAAGCTGTGAGCCAGTCCCTCGTGCTTCCGAAGGACGGCAGTTACAGGCTGGTGCTGGTCCTGTATGAGGGCGGACAGAAGAAAGCCGATTCAAGGATCACTATCCGTAATCTCTCCGGCATGCCCACAGACCTGCAGGATGTTGGTATCCAGATCAGCAGCATGGACTTCATGGTGAAGAACGTCACAGCCGGGAAAGTCATCATTGAGAATGATATCTACCTGAAGAACGAGGGGACAAGGACCACTAACGATTACAGGGTACTTGTCAAGGCAAGGGAGATAGATGCCCGGCTCATTGCAGATAAGGAGTGGACGTCCACCGGCAGGATAGAGCCTGAAGCAACGGCCATCAGGGCAGTCAGCCTCACAGTCCCTGACGGTTACAACTACGTGGTGGAGGTCAGCGTATGGAACGGGGATACCCTGGTAAAAACAGGAGAGGACTATGTGCAGCTGAACCCCCAGAAAGTGATCAGCAAGAAGCAGACGGTTCAGACGAAAACTATCCAGACAAGCGATTTTGTGATTGAGGATGCGTATGAGGACGAGATGCCGGTGAATGAAATTCCAGCAGAGGAAGAAAGCCCCGGATTCGGATCTGTTATGGCAATCGTGGCTATCTTATCCGCACTGATAATTATAAGGAGGGGAAAGCATGAGTGAAGAAAACATGACAGACAGCGGGGATAACAGTGTCTTTGGCACACCTGCTGCTAACGAGAAGAACAGGAACAAAGCATATACTGCGAAAACCATAAACGAAGAGAAGAAGAAAACCACACCTGAGGAATACTTCAGATGGAGTGTTTTCGGCATAGCAATGTTGCTGCTGTTCATGGCAGCTTTCCAGTTGTACTTCTCCATGCAGGAAGTGATACGTACCTGGTTCGAATGGCAATATGTCTCCCTGTTCAAATCGGTTTACAACCTTGTGATAATAGTGCTCTGCATCTACATTATAAGGCTCTATGTTTTCAGGAAACAGGCTTAAGGCCTGTTATCTTTTTCCTGTTCTTCTCCATCTTCATTTTTATATAGCTTTCATGAGTATACTGCAAGACCCATGACGATACTCAAACCCGAACTTCTTGCCCCTGCCGGGAATATGGCATCTCTCACTGCAGCAGTTGAGAACGGCGCTGATGCTGTTTACCTGGGAGTGAAGGATTTCAGTGCAAGGGCGTATGCAGGCAATTTCACCATGGAGGAATTCAGAGAGGCTCTCGATTATGCCCACCTGCGGGGAGTTAAGATTTACGTCACCCTTAATACCCTCATAAAGGATACTGAGACAGAGACGGCTGTAAAGCTGATGCAGACCCTGGACGAGCTAGGTGCGGATGCCATTATCATCCAGGATATCGGGCTCCTGTCACTTGCAAGGGAATTCGTGCCCGAAATGCCGGTCCACGCCAGCACCCAGATGACCATCCATAACACTGAAGGAGTGCGCTTCCTGCAGGATATGGGAGTGAGCCGGGTGGTGCTCGCAAGAGAGATGTCGCTGGACGAGATCAGGACCCTAAGGCAGGAAACAGGCATGGAGATAGAGACTTTTATCCATGGTGCCCTGTGCATCTGCTATTCCGGCCAGTGCCTGATGAGCAGCGTGATAGGAGGCCGGAGCGGTAACCGGGGGCATTGCGCCCAGCCCTGCAGGAAAAAATACAGTCTCATGGAAGGCACCAAGAGGCTCGACACCCGGGGAAGCTTCCTCCTGAGCCCCAAAGACCTTAACATATCCGCGATACTCCCTGAACTCATGGAAGCAGGCATCTCTTCCTTCAAAATAGAGGGCCGCATGAAGCGCCCTGAGTATGTTGCAGGCGTAGTGAGGATATACCGCCGCCTGATAGACAGGTACGCAGAGAATCCGGAGGGATACTTCGTGTCCGATGAGGAGGACACACAGCTTGCTCAGCTCTTCAACAGGGAGTTCACTGCAGGATATTTCAAAGGCAATCCCGCAGGCAAGCTCATGAGCAGGGAAAGGCCTTATAACAGGGGAGTGCCGGCAGGCAAGGTCATCGGATACGACCGAAAAGCGAGGACTCTTAATCTTGAACTTCAAGGGATCCTGCGAATCAGCGACGGCATTGGCTTTGAAGAAGAAGAGGATTCCGGTACTGTTGTACAGGCCATGTACAGCGGAGGAAAGCCTGTAAGGGAAGCAGCTAAAGGCTCTTTCGTTTCAATACCCTTCGATATTCCCCTGAGGACGGGCACGAGGATATACAGGACATTTGACAGCTCATTTATGAAAGAGCTGCAGAGCTCATTTGAAACCACCGGCATGCGCAGGAAAGTGCCTGTATACATGAAGGCAGAGGCATCCGTGGGTGAGCCCTTCATTGTGACACTCAGGGATGGGGATGGCAATACTGCCATTGCCAGATCTGATTACATCATCGAGAACGCCTTAAATAAATCAACCTGCAGGGAGGACATACACAAACAGATGGACAGGCTAGGCAACACCGTATTTGAGGCGAGGCGCATTGATATAGATATGGGAGAAGACGGCCTTTTCATACCTATCCGGGAAATGAACGAGGCCAGGAACAAGGCCGCTGCCGGGCTGGAAAGACTCAGGACGGAAGGCCGCAGAAGGAAAAGCCATCCTGCATATGTCCCAATAACAGAAGCATCCGCTGCACCAGCCGCGGGAAAAACACTCCTTGCGGTCAGCTTCAGTACGATGGAAAGCCTCGGGCAGGCCATATCAGGAGGTGCAGACATCCTCTACTATGACCCGGAGCTATCTGTCACTAACATAGAAATCAGCCCCCAGGACATTGTTGCGCGTGCGAGAGACGCGCATGTACCGGTTTATTTCCATACGCCACTTATTGTAAAGGATACGGAGATGCGCGATCTTGAACATGCTATGGCTGCTGCCAATGAAGCAGGATTTGAAGGGGTCATCGCTGCAAATATGGGTGTCCTGCGGATGGCGTTAGCGCGGAGGATCAGAACCGTTGCGGACAGCTCCCTTAATATATTCAACAGGCAGGCTGCCTCAGTTCTCAGTGAGAGGGGAGCTGAAATGCTTGTACTTTCCCCGGAGATGAACTTCGAGCAGATAAAGGAGGTGAGTCGCGGCACAGCCACTGAGTGCATAGTCCATGGCAGGCTGAAGGTCATGGAATCCGAGCACTGCCTGGTTGCCGCCCTGGCAGGATCAGACGCGCTACCTGCTTCAGATAATGGCAGGAACGTGTTCTCACTCAGGGACGAGAGGGGATTTTCTTTCCCGGTCACCACCAACAGTAAAGGAAGAACGAGTGTCTTCAACTCAAAGGAGCTATGCCTGCTGGAAGATATACCCAAGCTCGTTGATGCAGGTGTTTCCAGATTGAGGGTCGATGTAAGAATGACAGGGGTTGAGGCCACAGGGCAGCTTGTGAAAGCATACAGGGATGCCATTGATTCATATTACTATAAACGCCGGGCAGGATGCCGGAATTGCCGGGACTTCGGGACGGACTTTACCAGAGGACATTACCACAGAGGAGTATTATGAAGATATTCCTTTCAGTCTCGATACGCGGCGGCAGAGGACTGCTGGGGACATATCTGCACATGCTGGAACTGTTGCAGCACCACGGGCACGAAGTGCTGAGTTTCCATGTTGCTGATCCCCGGCTCGATGAAAAGGAATCACTGATGAGCGAGCGAGAGATATATGATCGCGATATGGGATTTCTCACAGTGAGCGAACGCGTGATAGCAGAGGTCAGCACGCCATCTACTGGTGTGGGCTATGAGATCTGCCGGGCTCTGCAGCTTGGTCTTCCCGTGCTCTGTCTCCATTCCCCGCATTCCATGGTTTCTGCAATGATACTGGGAAACAGGAATGAAAGGCTCGCAGTAAGGCAGTACTCCTCTTTAGGGGAACTTGAAAGCGCCATCCTGGACTTCCTGGCTCACCTTTGTGCCTGATCCCTGGTGCGGAAACCAGGGAAAAAGAGTTATTTTATCTATGTGGATTGATACTTCATGTAGTACCTTTAAACTGTTTTTAAGCAATAATCATAAGCTGAATCCTTGAAAAAGGCTAAAAAAGGTAGTTTTATATACATAGTGTGTATATTATCCTTTAGATTGATTAACTGGCGCTAATTAGCCATGGAATCAATTCTTGAAGTCTGATAACAGCTCTATAGGGTTAATGCAGTATTGACTGCTGTAAGAAACCAGTATGGCTTGTTTGAATTCTTTAAAACAAATGAGGGTATCTCTCCATGGGAGGTGAGATATAATGGCACCAAAGGATCAGAAGAAGGATGACAAGAAGGGAGCAGTAAAGGCCCCTGCAAAGGATCAGAAGAAGAAATAATCTTACATTCCTTAACTTTCGTTCTTTTGAGGAGGTAAAACTCCTCTTTTTTTCGCAGCATAGTTTTTTAGCAATTATTAAATACTAATCAAGACAATTTAATAATGGTAACTATGATGAGTGAGATATTCATATTGTTAATAGCGATTATAGTTGCAGTTATCCTGTACAAGGTACTGAAAACTGCTACAAAGATGGCAATAAATGCAGTTCTGGGACTTCTCGTGCTCTTTATTGCAAACGCAGTGCTGGGGCTTGGAATAGCCTACACATGGTTAGTCATTCTTGTATGCGCCATCGCAGGAGTCGTTGGTGCCCTGCTAATGATAATATTGAGCTACCTTGGTATTGCCTTTTGAAGGCTGGCCTTTCCCTTTATGAGGTGGCGGGTGTGAAGCTCGCCATTGAACGTTTTTTCCGTCCTTATGCTTTGAAGGTCCACCTGTACAAATCCACCGAGCAATGAGACCAATTCCTGTTCCGTAAAATAATGATAGATTATGCCACCGTTCCTTAAGAAAGTGTTGTGCTCTACCTCATGCCCCCCAAATCTCATATCATCGGTGCCGAACACCTCTATGAACAGGATTCCCGAAGGTTTCAGCACCCTTCTTATCTCTTCGGCTGCAAGTGTCCTCTCGCTTTCGAACAGGTGCTGCATGACCCCATAGCACACTACCGCATCAAAGGAGTTGGCAGAAAAAGGGAGAGCAGTGAGCGTAGAAGCAATGCACTCGGCATGCCTGTCACTTCTGGCAAGGTAGGACCTTGCCTCCGATAGTGCATTCATTGAAACATCGGCGCCCACGACATCGTACTTTTTAGAGAGAGGGAGCAAGTACCTTCCGTTACCGCATCCGGCATCCAGCACGAGGGAGCCCGGGAGGACTTCCTTCTCAACAGCAGAGACAGGCCTTGGGCCTCCCCATCTCACATGCCTGTATTCCTCATCCCAGGCAAGGATGTGCGATCTCGTATCCATATCAGGGCTTATAGTTTGCAGCCTCGCTGAAGCGCTCCACCAGGAAATCCTTTTCCAGGGAAGAGAGGAACCAGCCTGCTTTGGGACCGGACTGCTGTCCGAGCACTGCAGTATAGACTGCTTTGAAAAGGTCCTTGGGATCCGCTTGTACCTGGTCAGGACTGATACCCAGTATGCTTGCCATTTCCCGGGTCAGTTCTGAATCCTGGTCCTTTGCCGAATAGACAAGGTTGTGATAGTCCTCCCCGCTCAATTCAGCCTGCAGGGAAATCATCTTTGAGAAAGATGCCAGGAAAGCCCTCTGTAGCTCGGAAAGGCTGGCTGCCTGTACCGGAAGCTCATCTTTCACGCTGAACTTTGCAAACGCAGGCGCATACATCTCAAGCCAGTTGCCTACATTGTCAGCCAGCTCCTTAATGCATTTCTCGTTCTTCGTGTCATATCCTGCCCTTTTGACGATGCGCATGATCTTCCCGAAATCCCCGCCTGCGGCCTGGTAGATCGTGATCATATGCTTGAATGGGATATCCGTGTGGCATATGCCTACTGCATGGGACAGTTCCAGTATCCTCTTCTCGTAGGAGCCGGGGTTGTCAATAGAATGCAGGCGCTCGAATTCGTCAACGAGGGTCAGCAGGGGCTGTCCCGGATCGAACTTGATGTGCTTCTCTGGCTTGGTACGGATGATCAGGTACCTGAGCACTTCGGGAGGCACGACCTTTAACATATCGGCTATGGAAACAACGACACCTGATGATGAGGACATGGCACCCTCGTTACCCAGCATGATCCACTCATAGACTATTGGGAAGGGGGCATCGTAACCGAACACTTCCTTTGCTATCAGCACGCCGGTATCGTAGGAGCCGCCCTTGGAGGCATGGTCCTTACCGTAGGGTTCCACAGTAACTCCGAGAGCCTTCCATCTTGCAGGCCAGTCCACACGCCATGTGAGCTTGCCTCCGCCTTTCATTGGAACAGTGCCGGAGTGACCGCAGGAGCACTTATAATCCACTGTCTCTGCATCCAGGTCAAAACATGTGACAATTGTCGTGTTGATCTTACCGCAGTTGCTGCATATGGGGTTAAAGGGATTCCATGTTTCTGCAGGGGTTTTGCCTGAAACGTTCTTGAGGATGGCTGCGATCTCATCCCTTTTCACAAGAGCCTTCTTGATAGCATCCGTGTAGACTCCCTGCTTGTAGAGTTCATCCGCCCTGTAGACAGTGGGATGTATCCCCAGCCTTTTAAGGGCACCAAGGAAAGGCTCGAGGTAGTGTTCGGAATAACTAGCATGCTTCCCACAGGGACATGGCACATTGGACAGGGGTTTGCCCACATGCTCTGCGTAGCTTTCGTCAAGGAAAGGATATACCTTCCTGAGGGGATCGTAAGTATCAGCGATGTAGACGAATTCAGCCTGCGTACCTTTGTCGAGAAGAGCCCTGTATGCTGCATCCGCTGTTACGACCTCGCGCATATTGCCTATATGAATATGACCTGATGGCGTTATTCCTGTAGCAACAAGGTGCTTCTTGCCCCTGGCAAGGACCTCTTCTGCAACTACATCCGCCCAGTGTGTAATATCTGCCATTCTTTTCACCAGTACCAGAGAGTGGATAATTCCTAATTACCAATAATCTTTCTTCATGATCGGTCTCAGAGAGATTAAGAGACTGTAACCTTAAATTATTGCTACTATTATAAGCTTTGCTTAAGAGGGACAGAGAGGTTTTATCGGCGATGTACACCCGACACCTGTACTTTTATGGCACAGTGCGGGATAATTTCCAAAATCATATATATCTTAACTACTTACGCCTATAGGATAGGCGGTGGGTAAGTTCATGCATCCTGAACGTACAGATCAATATCTTGAAACGATCTTTCTCCTGATAAGAAGGAATAATGCTCCTGCAAGAACCACGCAGATAGCTGCGGAGATGGGAGTGTCACCCCCGAGTGTTACAGAGATGATACAGCGGCTCTCTGAAGCAGGACTTGTGGACTATAAACCATATTATGGAGTGGAACTGACCGAGCCAGGGGAGGCACAGGCAAAGAGAATAAGACACAGCAACCGCGTGCTTAGGCGCTTTCTTACAACAGTATTGGGGATAGAACCAGAGACTGCAAGAAAGGAAGCGAACATACTTCAGCATAACACTTCAGAGACAGTGCTTGAACATATATGCCAGTACATGCGACATAGAGAATTCTGTCCTAAGTGTGAACACCCTATAGGATCAGGATGTTGTAAATTCTCCCAGTAAGGCAGTATCCATTCAGGCAGCTGAAAACTAATCTCCCGACTTTTAAAAAATGATAGCAGGAGTCCCCTCTCTCTTAAATAATGCAGATTGTTCGTAACTTGACGAACCGTAAGGTTTTAATAACTACTCAATGTAGTACCCTATGATGACCCGCATAACCACCACCAAAGTAGACATGCCTATGTGCACGTCTATGGACATACTCCATATGAGGAACAAGCGTGAACCCGCAGATCAGGACGTCCTTCCTTTTATTGCAGTTCACGGTAACCACGCGACCATCAACAACGAAGCAGTACTCTACGAAGAGGAAGAAGTATACCAGGTATACACCAAGAATGTATTTATACAAATTGAAAAGCCAACTCCAGAAAAAACCATCGAACCGAAGACCGAAGTAGAACCCGACCTGGGCATCTACCACTGAAGGCCGTGGTTTAGTAATTCATCGATCGTGACGGACTGCCCAATAAAGAAAGTGTAGTCTTTGACAAGGTGTCCGTCCATCTTTATATCATCAAGGAAGCCGTACCAGTAAACCACCATACCGGTGCCGAAATTGCCTTCGTAATCGGTGAATTGTTTTTTCATATAATAGTGGTGTTCCTTTTCATCACCAAACAGAGCCTTGCTCTCTATCCACTTTATTTTTTTGCCATTTATCTCCAGGGGCTCTTCCAGCAGGAAATCCGGTGTTTTTGCAACTCCCATTTCCCGGAGGTCATTCTCCGTCCTGAAAGATATTCCCTTACTCTGAAGCCACTGCTCCAGTATGGACTCACCCATTTTACCTTTGACCATATGGACTTCATGGGCCTGCGGAGAGAAGAAATGGTCCGAAAGCATGGCTTCCTTAACTTCTTTTTTAAGCCGCATGTCAGGAAGCTCGTCAATGTTCTTCATGAAGGATTTCTTTGGAATGCCCAGCTCGGCTAGGATCATGGTAGCCATGAGGGTTGCGGGGATCTTGTTCTTCCGCGCGATCTGGACGATGGTTGTGCCCTTCTGCCACATGGCAACATGCCTGCCACTTCTTTCCTGCACACGGGAAAAGTTCTTCTTTACGTTCGTGACCGTCTTCTGGTTCAATATGGAGTATATGACACCCACGGGTTGTGAGAACTTCTCTGAAACCCTGTCAATATCATCAACCCCCTGCAGGGAACTGTAAATCTCTTCATAGGTATTGATATCCATCCGAATATCTCCTTATTCACAGAGGTCTTGCCGTAATAGCAGACACTCATCACATCTTTTCTTTCCGCAGAATCTCTTCGAATACTCTACAATCAATGCATGGTACTCCTGATATATACCAACATCCACTGGCAGGCTGCTCTCAAAGAGGCTCTTAAGCCTCATGTAATCGCCTTCCACTCCCATGCATTTCATTATACGGGTCGTGTATGCATCTATTACAAAGCTTGGCTTGTGGGCGGCATAGAGCACTATGCTGTCCGCGGTCTCATTGCCCACGCCTTTAAGGGACAGCATCCTCTGCCTCAAAGTATCGGCGGGCAATGAGAACACAGCATCCATGGGATGTTCAATGAAGTATGCTGCAACACCCTTCAGGCGGGAAGCTTTCTGGCAATAGAAACCACAGCATCGGACCAGCTTCTCAATCAGGGCGATATCCGCTTCCGCAAGAGTCCCGGGTTCGAGCAGACCATGCTCCCTGAGAGCACATATAGCTTTTTCAACGTTGGACCACTTGGTCTGCTGGGTAAGCATCGCACCTACCACAACTTCAAAAGCCGTTTCAGCAGGCCACCAGTATTGAGGGCCTAATTCTTCCCGGAGTATATGATAGATCTGAAGCAGATCTTTATTTCTCACGCTCATATGAAAAGAGAAAGAGGGTTATTTCCAGAATTCCTCCTCGTAATTATCAGGAAGACCAAGGTTCATTACGTCATCCAGCGATTTCCTCTTTTTGGAAGCCTGCTCCTGGCTTGCTTCCCTGGATTCGATCACTGTGGTATTCTTAGTATTGATCACAGTCACTTCTTCACGCAGCTCAGAGATCTCTTCCAGGGCACTTCCTGAACGGACCTCAGGACGCTGCCACGACTTAAGCTCATCACGTGGAATGGAGCCTGATTCCCTGAGGGTCCTCACAGGAGCGATATCCGCCCAGTGCCTGGGTTTTGCCTCTTCGGCCGGAGCAGGAACAGTTTCCGTACTTTCGTAGACCTTCGGTGTATACAGTACATCTGCAGTCTGCCTCTTTTCGACAGATACTTCCACACCGCCCGGATTTTTCTGAACGGCAGCTACTTGGCTTACTTCAGCCACCTGCTTTTCCCGCGGATAGGATCCCAGGGGCTCCTGGCCATGCCTGTCCCCGAATCTCCGGCGTGTGTCCTGTGCATAGCTATCCACAACAGGAGATGACTTTGACAGGTTCTTATGAGTCGATCGGTAGCCTATGATACATTGTTCATCTCCTGAGCGCCAGTCAACAACGTACAGATGGCAGGCATTTTTCTTACAATGGGATGCCCCGTCGCGGGGGCAGTTATCAGGTAGCGTCATGTGAAATGCCTCATTTGGATAAATATTGGCATTTATTCTATATAATTAATGCTTATGATTGTATATACCCTTGATCGTAGATGCTATCAGAGGCGCGACACTGACAGAACTCTGGATCCTCTCAATGGTATCCGTGGAGATTATGTCCTTCACACCTGCATTGTGCAGTCTCATGACAGCATTTCTTGCGAGCACGGGATGCACGCAGGCAAGATATACATCTTTTGCACCCTGAGCTCTAAGCAGTTTTATGGACTCCACCATCGTCCCGCCGGTAGCTATCATATCGTCCAGCAGCACGATATCCCTGCCCTGCACATCAATGCTCTTTGTCTTGATGGTCACTGTGTCACCGGAAATGCGCGTCTTCTCAAGATAGTCGCAGTCGTACCCTATTTCCTTTGCAGTCCTTTCCACGAACTCCATGGCCCCTGCATCAGGAGAGACCAGCAGGGCATCCTTCAGGCCCATGGACCTTATATGCTGGCCTATGAGCTGGGAGGCATCCAGGTCAAACGCATCAGCGTTGAAATAGTCCAGCACGCTGGTCTTGTGGACGTTCACTGTGAACACCCTGTCAGCGTTAATGGTCCGGGCAATAGCCCTTGCGCTGATAGGTTCACCGGTCTTGAATTTCCGGTCCTGCCTTGCATATCCCATGTAGGGGATAACAACATTGATGACCGGGGAGTCCTCGCATGCGTCTATGAGCTGTAACAACGCTACAAAATCAGAATCCGTGATTATGCTCTGTATTATAGTGACCTCGTCCACATCCTCGTCCAGGATGCGTGTATAGAGCTCACCGTCAGGGAACCTTGTGAAATCGCATACTGTCGGTTCCAGATTCAATTCCCTTGCAACTCGTGATGAGAGAGCCTGAGATGCGGGTCCTCCTATGATCTTCAAATGATGTACCTCTTTTAGTTCCATTTTTTATAGTACTGCTAATGTAACGATTCTCATACATTAGTTTTGGTCCCTTTGACTTTTGAAAGGACCCTGATATTGCGTATACACGTGAGGGGATAATTACCGGTATCGTCCTTTTCGGCAGACTTGACCATATCCCATATGGTCAGGAGCGCCGTAGAGACTCCTGTAAGGGCCTCCATTTCAACACCCGTCCTGCCAACGGAACGTACTTCCACCACTGCAGATACATGGTCATCCTCTATTGAGAAGTCCACATCCACACTGGTGATGGGTATCTGATGGCACATGGGAATCAGTTCCGGGGTTTTTTTTACTGCCAGAATGGCAGCTATCCTTGCAGTAGAGAGCACATTGCCCTTTTCAACGGTTCCATTCCTGATATTCCCGATAGTGTCCCTGCCCAGAACGATCTCACCCGAGGCCATTGCCTTTCTTGCAACAGTATCCTTGTTGCTTATATCCACCATGACGGCACGGTCATTTTCTATATGAGTGAAGTTCTTTGTCAAACGATCACCGGGAGATCTCAGTCTATGCGCAGGTTCTGTCTCTGCATGTAATCCTCAATAGTTATATTTAATGTTTCTTTCAGCTCCCTTGCCTCATCAAGGGTTAGCTTGAGTATTTCCTCATCCTCCCCATGGCTGATGATCATCCGGATCCGCTTCCTTTCAATGTCAAGGGTTATTTTCCTGCTCTCCTGTTCCATACATTACCACTCCTGCTTCATAACATAAGGGATATTCTGAATGACATCGCTTGCAAGCAACCCGTACCCCTTCTCGCCAAAGGCCAGATCACCCGCTGCACCGTTGATAAAGCAGCCGCAAGATGCTGCATCGAAGGCGCTGTTGGTGGCAAACAATGCCCCAACGACACCTGCAAGCACGTCACCTGTGCCCCCCACGGTCATGCCTGCATTTCCCGTTCTGTTGAATCTTGTTTCTTCCCCATCGGATATTATATCTATACTTCCCTTCAGTACTGTCACAGCATGACTATCCAGGGAGAAGCTGCGCACCAGTTCCTTTTTCTCCTGAAGGGAAGGAGTAATTCCCGGCCTGTTGCCCCTAAGGCGGAAGAATTCCCCCCCGTGCGGGGTCAGTATGTATTCGCCTCCATCCGGCAAAGGCAAGGGCAACTGATAAAGTGCATCGGCATCAATAACGGCCTTCCTGCATAATGGCAGTATCTGCCCGATGGCTTCAAGGGTTGCTCCGTCCCTCCCGAGACCCGGGCCTATGATAACAACATCACTTGAACTAATGAGACGCCTGATAAAAGGGACGTGCTCCGGGCATAACCGGTCACCGTGCAAGCCGCCTGCCACAATCAGGTCCGGAGAATAGCCGGCTATTGTCCCGGATATGCTCCCGGGGACCGCAAGCGTCACCAGGTCTGCGCCTGCCCTTAAAGCTGCAAGGGCGGCAAAAGCAGGTGCTCCGGAATATGGTCCACCTCCAATTACCAGGATGCTGCCGGAATTGCCCTTATGTGCGGAGTTGCTTCTCACAGTAAGATTCCTCAGATCTCCCGGTCCCACAAATTCCTCGGCATCCCTGCAGACACCTATCCCCAGGACACGGACCTCACCTGTAAGGGCCTTTGAGGAGGGTAAAGCAAGGCCAGCCTTCATTTTATGGAACGTAAGGGTCAGGTCCGCCCTCACGCATTTTTCCACACTGCCTGTCCCTGCATCAAAACCGGAGGGAGAGTCTATGGAAATGACAAAAGCATCCGCGGCGTTGATAAGGTCTATTGCGCTTGATTCCGGCTCCCTCGGAAGGCCCTTCATTCCCGACCCAAGCACACCATCAACGATTATGTCGGCATCCTTCCAGCCGGGGTAGGAACGCAGGTCTGCAGAATCGCGTATTTCCTTCACATCATCGACCCCGCTGTATCTTAGCAGATCGAAATTGGTCCTCGCTTCCGCAGTCCTTATCAGGGACGCACTGCCCAGCAGGAGCAACCTCACCCGGAACCCGGGAATAAGGGAAAGGTGCCTAGCAGCCACAAAAGCATCTCCTCCGTTATTACCCCTGCCTGCAACGAACAGCACTGTTGCGCTGCGGGTCTGCGAGCTGATCTCCCGGGCAATACCCGCGCCTGCATTCTCCATCAGCTGCAGGGGACTCATACCCAGATATGCACAATTGATGTCCACTGCCCGCATTCTTGATGGTGTGATAGCTTCCATGATTACCTATTTATCCTTGGTTTGCATTCTATTTAGCAGTTAATGTCTTTTCTTTTAGGAATTCTTTAATATACCTGACATCCTTTATATGAAAAGGAGGTAATCATATTAACGCCGTTGCTAAGGAGACCACCACAACCGACAGGATCAAGATAAGACCCACCTATCTCATACTTGGAAGTGGGAGTTTCGGTTTTGCATTGGCCAAGGAACTCAGGGAGCTTGACAAAGACCTGATAATTGTGGATAAGGACGCACAGAAGGTCGAGACCCTGCGCGATGAGGCGTATGAGGCCATTGTCGGCGATGTGGGCGATCCTGCACTCCTTGACAGGATCAACACAAAGAACCTGTCAGGCATACTTATTCTCAGCTCAGATACCCAGGCAAACAAAGCCGCCCTTGAGAATGTCAGGAAGAAAGTATCAAGGGACGTATACTGTGTCGCCAGGGCCACTGATGTTATTAATATGCAGGAAATGGAATCCATGGGTGCCGACCTTGTTATCATGCCTCCCAGAATGGTCGCTAAATCCCTCTCAAGATCCCTTGAGCGTGCCGAAGGGCTCAGGCGCGGCAATAAGATGGCTCAGTGGTTTGAGAGTATAAGGAACAAAAAGATGGCCATCATGGTGCATAACAACCCGGACCCTGATGCCATTGCCAGCGCCCTTGCACTGAAAGCGATAGCAAATTCCCACGACATACGCTCCGATATCATCTATCACGGAGAGATAGGCCACCAGGAGAACAAGGCTTTTGTGAACCTGCTGGGCATCGACCTTTACAGGTATGACGATATAGAGATAACATCCTATGACAAGATCGCCATGGTGGACTGTTCCGGCCCCGGGGCCAACAATCCCCTGCCTACCAATACTCACATAGGTATCATTATCGATCACCATCCCATCACTGATTCTGAGATAGACGCAGAGTTCATAGACATACGTCCTAACGTAGGGGCCTCCTCAACCATCGTAACAAAGTATCTGCAGGAGCTCAACATCGATATCGACAGCAAGCTTGCTACAGCCCTGCTGTACGGGATAAGGACCGATACCATGGACTTTAAGAGGAACACTGACTCCGCCGACCTCTCGGCAGCGTCCTACCTTTATCCGCTTTCGGACCATGACATCCTTGACCAGCTTGAACGCCCTTCCATGTCGATAGAAACGCTGGACGTGCTGGGAGAGGCCATCAACAACCGTCAGGTAATTGGGAGCTACCTGCTGTCTAACGTAGGAAGCATCCGTGACAGGGACACACTTCCCCAGGCTGCAGACTACCTGCTCAACCTTGAGGGCATCTCAACCACCGTCGTCTTCGGTGTCAGCGAGGACAAGATCTTCATCTCAGGAAGGAGCAACGATATCCGCATCAATCTGGGAGACATCATGAAACGCGCTTTCGGAGAGGAGGCCGGCGGAGGACATGCCAATGCGGCAGCTGCACGGATAGACCTCGGGGTCTTCAGCGCAGCAAAGGACAGGCAGACCCTTCTAAGACTGGTGAACGAAGCCGTGGTCAAGCGCTTCCTCACAGCCGTGGGCGTGGAAGAGGACGACCTCTGACCCCTGCGTTCTTCCTTTCCTTTCTCCGCTTTCACCCTGATTGACAATACTTTTCCCTATTCACTGCTGATTTTCTGATGACGATGCCTTTATAAGGCCGGCTGAAAACAGTCACATGAATATATACAATATAATGAACACATATATACCTATATATCACAAAATAAATAATCTTCCAGATGGTTGGAAACTGCAGTATATGTACATGCTAAGCCCATTAATGCATCGTGCTTACCCTGAAAAGGAACTGTAAATGCCCATATCCATTCCGCACGGGTCATACCTTTTAACATAATCACCTGCAACCCAACTCCTGAAGGATGCATGAAATACCTGTTCCGGAACACAAGATCATTATAGCGCTGCAGAGAGTTCTTTTCATACAGTCCATGCACTCTGTAATACCGGGGGACACCATACGAGTCATACGAGTCATACATATCACACATACATTCCTATTTTGCATACATTTTGCAAGAGAACATAAAAGACCTGATGTGAACCTGGTCAGGGGAACATACAGAGTCATACAAGAGCATACATTGACATACAATGCCATATGATGGCGCATGCATTGGTGGAAATCCGGAAAAGCAGTATACAGAGTGCGAAAGATGCATAGAGGGCTGGTGACAGACATCTGCATAAGAGAATAAGGGTTTATAGCACCGTAGCCGCTGACAAAGGAGTGACATATCCCCAATCAGGGGCATCAGCATATGTCAGAGTGCGCCGGAACAGTCATTTAATACTGAATAGATACAGGCAGGCCATAACCATGCAGGAATCCAGATGGAAGAACACCGCTAAACACAATCAAGGTACACCTGCTTGGCGCACAACCCGCTGTGACCTTTTTCGTATACACAATAATGCACAACTCAGAGTATATGTCCCTATATGTTTAATACAAAACATGCAATATTACGTATATATTATACCCGTGGCACCCCCCGATCGCACTTTCAACACAGGCGGGCTAAGAAGGAAAGAACTCAAGACATAATTGCCAATAGATAATTGCTTATACCAGTCTTGCCAAGAACCAGAGATGGATTCCGGGTTCAAAGATTCCCTTATTGCGACATTGAGAGAGGAACTTGAGGCTGCAAAGACAACAGATAAGGAGAAGGTTGCTGCAGAGGTACGCACTATTGGCTTTTCCTGCCTCATGTGCGGCAGATGCTGCCGCAGGGAGCAGGGGGACAATTCGGTCATAGTTAGCCCTGCCGAGATACAAAGGATATGCAGATACACAGGCCTTGAGCACGGCTCTGTTACCAAGCCCCCACAATCTGAGTCTGATATTCCGGATCTGCTAGCTGAAAAAGGAAATACGGACCTTATAGATCCCCAGGGCAACATCCACACCTTCGGCTGGGAGCTGTCCCGCCGGGAGAACGGGGACTGCGTTTTCATGCAGGAGAAAAGGGAAGGGAACAGATGCGCCATATACGACGCACGCCCCATGCTGTGCAGCACATATCCTTTCTACATGGAAGACGGAGAGCTGAAGGTGTCAGAATGTGAGGGACTTGGCGGAGAGACAGGTTTTGAAGAAAGCCTGGTCATGGCCGGAAAGGTCATTGAGAGGTATGTTGAAGAGATCAAGGAAACGATCCTGCTCTATGAGAACTACGGGGGTTTCCGGAAGGGACCTGAAAATATTAATAAGGCCATTGCGAATATACGGGAAGGTATTATTAACTATATAGTACATGACAGCACAGGCAGTCACAGAACTACCCTCAGGATAGTAAGCGATCACAACATCAAGGATTAAATCACAGACTGATCAATATGTCCACCAACACCGACCAAGCAATGACGATCTCTGAGAAGATCTTTTCCAAGGCTTCCGGGAAAACGGTAAAAGCCGGCGAATTCGTAATGGCCAACATAGACAGGGCAATGACCCATGATATCACAGGACCCCTTGCTGTGGAAGGGTTTTATGAGATCATGCGGGACAAGGAAGAGAAAAAGGTCTGGGACCCCAGCAAGATAGTGATCCTCTTTGACCACCAGGTGCCTGCAGATTCCCTTAACGCTGCTGCGAATCACATAATGCTCAGGAAATTCGCAAAGGAGCAGGGCATCATCAATTATGACGTTTATGAGGGCGTGTGTCACCAGGTCATGCCCGAGAAGGGACATGTTAAGCCCGGAGACCTTGTAGTCGGTTCCGATTCACACACCTGCGCCTACGGCGCACTTGGCGCATTCTCCACAGGCATAGGCTCGACTGATATGGCTGCGGTCTTTGCTTCCGGCAAGCTCTGGTTCAAGGTTCCCGAGACCATCAGGTTCGAGGTCAACGGGAAGCTTCCGAAGCATGTGTATTCCAAGGATGTCATCCTCCACCTGATAGGCGACGTAGGCGCCGAGGGAGCAAGGTACAAGGCTGCAGAATATGCAGGCTCAACTGTCAGGGATATGCCGATGTCCGAGCGTATGACAGTGTCCAACATGGCTATCGAGATGGGAGGCAAGGCAGGCATAATAGAAGCTGACAAGGTGACAGAGAAGTACCTGCAGGAACGCATCCCCGGATTCAAACTGGACCCCTACTGGAAGTCAGACAAGGATGCAGTATTCTCTGAGAGAAGGGAGTACGATGTAAGCAATCTCGAACCCCAGGTTGCCTGCCCCCACAACGTGGACAACGTTAAACCTGTAAGCGAGGTGGAAGGCATCAAGGTTGACCAGGTCTTTGTAGGATCATGTACAAATGGCAGGTTCGAGGATATAGAGATAGTTGCCAGGATGATGGGTGACGAGCCCGTTGCAAAAGGAGTAAGGCTGCTTATAATACCCGCCTCCAGGACCGAGTATATGAAGGTGCTCAGGGCAGGCTATATCGAGCAGTTCATGGAAGCCGGCGCAATGGTGGAATCACCCTGCTGCGGACCATGCATGGGAGGCTCCTTCGGGCTTCTCGGAGATGGCGAGGTGGGCCTGGCTACATCCAACAGGAACTTCAAGGGAAGGGAAGGAAGCCCGCAGTCATTCGTCTATCTCAGCTCCCCTGCAACGGCTGCAGCCTCCGCACTTACCGGAGAGATCACTGATCCGAGAAAGATATAAGCACACTGTGCTCTGCCTTTTTTGGAGAATTATACCAAAACAAATATATGAGAAAATTCATATGATAGTTTCAGACGTTGGGATACCAACACACTCCCGTCATATTGTGATGGATTACACCAACGTCGCCATATTATTTTGATGTGAGTGAACATGCCTGATGCCGACCTTTCCATTCTCAATGAGATCTACACAGTCATACTTGAACGTAAGAACACGCCGGCTGATAACTCCTATGTCTGCTCCCTGCTGAATCACAGGAAGGGCATTAACAAGATACTGGAGAAAGTGGGAGAAGAATCCATCGAAACCATACTGGCAGTCAGGAACGACAATAGGGAAGAGATAATCTCGGAGTCGGCCGACCTGCTCTTCCATCTGCTGGTGATGCTTGCAGCAAAGGACATCTCCCTTGAGGAGATTGCTGAAGAGTTCAAAAAGCGCAGGAAATAAGAAATAACTGGAAGAAGTAACAAAAGAGATACCAGTTTTACCGATATCTCCTGTTTCTGTCAGTATATTGTCAATTCGTGGAATACATCCTTCTTTGACAGGACGCCTCGGGGAACCCCCTCGAAAGATACCAGCAGGAAGCCTATGTTATGCTTGTCGAATATCTTAACGGCATCATACAGGGAAGTCTCGGCATCCACTGCGATAAGCTCCTTTGTCATGATGTCCTTGACCCTTGCGGTCATCTTGCCACTTGCCACGGCATCCCCTATATCAGTTAAAGTAACTATCCCAACTATTTCCCCGTTATCTTTCACAGGTGCGCCGTGAATACCGTGATCTACGAGCAATCTTGCAGTTTCCTGTATACTGGCACCTATATTGATGGAAATGATATTCATGCGGGCATAGTTCTTTACAGGTTTCTTGGGAAGGGAGATCATCTCGCTTATACAGAAGACCAAGGTGTTCTGCGTATCGTCACGACCCACCACTTGCCCGCTTATCACCAACTTATTCACAGGCGTCGGGCCCACCTGCACCTTATCACCCTGTTCAAAGCTTTTTATGCTGCCAAGTACCTTTATGTTACCGTGGCACATGTCAGGATGCCTGACAGTGGTGAAACTTATCTCAGCCACAGTTGCGCCATCCACCAGCTTGTCATTCCTGAAGAGAGGCACCACCGCTTCATGGTCCATAGCCGTTATGCTGAGAGCCTCGTAGGCATCGCCGGTAGCCTTGTATCCCCCTTTGGGACCCGGGACACCTTCGACAAGCCCAAGCACTTTCAGGGATTGCATCTGGTTTCTTACAGTACCTGGATTGCGGTTTATGAGTTCGGCGATCTCTTCGCCCTTTACAGCACGATCTTTCTCTCTCTGAAGATTAATTAACGCGATCAGAATGTCTTTTTGGATAGGAGCCAGCTCCATTAAATCACCGTTCCCTGAATAATAATACATACTCAAAAGGGATATATATATTTGTAGTATATCAGATAGATATTATTGAAGAATATATTTTTTCAGGGGAGGAACACTAATTTATATGTAAAGGTGATTACCCCTGAGCAGGTAAAGAGATTATGATATTTGAAAAAATCCACACTGTCCCTACATCTGATGAACTCGTGGACAAGGCATTCAGGAGAGCCACCCGTGCAATGTCCGGAAAGACGATCACCGGAAGGGAGACAGCACTCAAGGCTAACGAGTCAATGATACTGACCGCGGCCAACATACTTACCGATAACCTCTCAAATGCAGTGCGCCGCTTCCCCAGCTTCGACAGGGTCCAGCCCTTCTATTACGAGCTGGCAGACATACTTGTAGGTGTCGATGACCTTAGGAAGGCCCTGGGCAGGATCGAGTGGGCAAGCGCCAAGATACATGACGTGGCCAGGGACCATGTAGGAAAGATGCGCCGCTCAAAAGACCCCATTATGGTAAGGAAGCAGGCCTTTGGCCGCATGGGCTCCATTATGAAGTCCATTGATAAGGAACTGCTGCTGCTCAATGAGGCGCGCAACAAGCTCAGGAAGCTGCCTGCAGTACATGATGAACCCACAATCGTCGTCGCAGGCTATCCCAACATCGGCAAATCCAGTTTCGTATCAAAGGCTACCGGGGCGACACCGGAGATTGCACCATACCCCTTCACAACAAAAGGCGTGTCCATAGGGCACTTCATGATAGGCAATGAAAGGTACCAGGTGATGGATACCCCGGGACTGCTGGACAGGCCCATGTCCGAGCGAAATGAGATTGAGCTGCAGGCCATCTCTGCGCTGAAGCATCTCAAGGCCGTCGTCCTGTTCATAATCGACCCCACTGAGACCTGCGGATACGAGATCAAGGACCAGGAGAACATGCTCAGAGAGGTCAGGCAGCAGTTCCCGCTACCCATACTGGTAGTTGCGAACAAGTCCGATCTTCCGCAGTTCAGGGAACTGGATTTCGTCGACATGAAAATGTCCACGATGACAGGGGAGGGCATCCCTGCGGTCATGGACAGGCTTGTGAAAATGATAGAGGAAAATAAGAACAAAGAGAAGGAAACAGAGTAATCCCTGTTTCTTTCAAAGGACCTTTTCCATAATCTCAAGAGCTCTCTTTATCTGTGCCTGGGACGTGGCATAGGACAGGCGCATGTGACCTTCCCCCCCGCTCCCGAAGGCAGTTCCCGGCACAACGACAACACCGTTGGAGATGCATTTCCGCACGACTTCCAGATAGTCATCGACTTCAGGAAATGCGTAGAATGCACCCTTGGGCGGATCGCACTTTATGCCAAGGGAGTTCAGGCCTTTAACGATCAGGTCCCTGCGCTGCCTGAACTCCTCGCGCATTTGCACGACAGGCTCTATGGGACCGTTCAGTGCTGCAAGGGCTGCCTTCTGGGCAATGGAGTTGGCGCATGCCTGTACATACTGATGCACCTTTATCATCTGGTCAACATACTGCTGCCTTGCTGCAATATAGCCAAGCCTCCAGCCGGTCATGGAATATGTCTTGGACGTCGCATTGACGGTTATCACATTGTCCGAGTACCGGGCAGGGCTCACATGCTCCCCTTCATAGATGAAATGCTCATAGACCTCGTCCGAGATGAGAGTGATGCCATGGTCGTCGGCAATCTCTGCAAAGGCCTTCATGTCACTCCTGCTCTGCACGGCACCGGTCGGGTTTGCCGGAGAGTTGACGATGAACGCCTTTGTGCGCGGGGAGATCCTCTCCGCGATGTCCTCGGGCCTCAATGTGAGGTCGTCTGCAAGAGGAACTGGGGTCACCTTACCACCCATGAGCTCCACAAGGGCGTTATAGGAAACAAAACCAGGGTTTGCGATGAGCACCTCATCACCAGGGTCAACAAGGGAGGCAATAGCCAGTTCCAGAGCTTCAGATGCCCCGGAGGTAACAATTACCTCGTTGGGAGTTACACTGAAATTGTTCTCCCTCTCGAATTTGGAGCTTAGTGCCTGCCTGAGTTCAGGGATGCCCGCCCCGTGTGTATAACCGGTGAAACCCTCGTTAATGGCATCAACAGCTGCCTGCTTGATATGGGCAGGAGTATCAAAGTCCGGCTGCCCGAGTCCGAGATTGATGGCATTGGACCCTGCAGCTTCGAACATCTTCCTGATACCGGATATGTCGATGCTCAGCACCCTTTGTGCAAACCTGGGAGAAGTCATCGTATCCCTCTTATTCGATATTGGTGTGCTTGGACTTGAGGTCAGCTTCCGATGCGCCTGTGATGTAGATGAGTTCGGCGATAACGGCATCAAGGAACACGCTTGCAGAGGTTTCGAAGGACGTGCCAAGCGGAGTGAGGTACGTGTATTCACCGCGCATGTGGCGCTCCAGGTATCCTCCTGCATCGTCCTTGGTCCTTCCGGGAAGCACCACGACTACATCCGAAAGGTTACCCAGCTTTGAATCCTTGTTGGAGGTTATGGCTATGACCGTAGCCCCGATATCCTTGGCAACTTTCCCAAGGTCCGATACTGAGCGGGTCTGGCCTGAACCGGATATGGCAACGATGGTGTCCTCAGTGCTGACTGCCGGTGTTGTTGTCTCACCGACCACGTGGGAAGAAAGGCCAAGGTGCATGAGCCTCATGGCAAAAGCACGACCAACAAGTCCGGATCTTCCCGCACCCAGGACGAAGATACGTCTTGCCTTCAGGATGGCTGAAAGCATCTGCTTTATGGAATCGTCATCGAGTTCCTGTGCGACCCTTTCAAGATGGTGGGCCATAAGGAGTATAGAAGATTTAAGATGATAACATTCTGTACATTCGGGAGTGTTTGCATCTGCCATAATAGGGAACCTCATATCAAGCTGATTAATAATCGTAATTCTTATCTTTTACATCTTCCTTATAGTTGATGTTTTTTATCTTCCAGCCTTCAATGCCGCTGAGCTCTTCATACAAACGCATGATGTCAGAGTCATCTCCGGTCCAGTAGCAGTCCACGACGATGTCCTCCTTCTTAAGTCCTCTGCTTATGTAGCCTGCAAGGGCGAACAAGGCCTTCTTGCTGGAAAAAGGAATATTGAATGTGGTCCTGTAACCTTCTTTTGTCCTTGCATAGGATACAAGCACATACCCGTTGCTCTCATAATACGTGATCTCATCGAAATCACATATCACCTCGAGCTCATGAACGGTTGACTGGTCTATCCCGGACATTCCAAGAAGTATCTGGCCTATCACCAGATCGGGCACCTGACGCCCGAACCATATGGAGATCTTACCATAGGTACATACCACATTCACGTCATCTCTCCCCATTTCAAAGGAAGAGAGGGAAAGATGAGGAGATATCAGGGGTTCTTTGTCATCTTTTATTCGCATTAAGGTTCACGCAATCACTTCTGTGTCGAGATGAGAGCACTTATCATATTGCGGTCCTTCCTGAGAGTCTTCAACTGGTCCGCAGGCCCGATCACCGTCATTCTTGTCTTGAGGGTGTTCTTCTTTAAGAGCCTTCCGAAAATTGACGTATCCACTTCACCGGGATAACTTTCCATCTCTATACCGGAAAAACCGTCAGGTTCGATAAGTGTCATGGTCATCTCAATGAGACTTGCTTCCTCCTCCGGGCTTAAACCCTTTTCAAGGACAAGAATCTTACCCTCCTTCACCTCATCGATAATGAACCTGACCTTTTCCACAGGGGTCATTTCAGCGAGCCTGTGCTCTGAGACCAAATCCATCTGAAAACCCTGCATTATACTCACCCAAACCTCTTTGCGATCTCTTCGTATAAAGTATCTATGTTCTTACCTTCCAGGGCAGATATGGACACCATTGGGTGCTGCGGGAAGGCATCCCTGATCGTCGAGGGGGAGGCTTCAGGCAGGTCCACTTTATTAGCTACTATAAGGAGAGGAAGACTACGGGCTTCCATGTTGCCTATAACTGTTACATTGACCTGCGTGAAGGGGTCTTCTGTCGCATCCATCACAAGGATCACACCATCAAGGTTATCGAGCCACTTGACAGCCTCGATCACACCTTCAGTAGCCTCTTTTGCACGCCTTTTGGACTCGTTCTCGTCCAGACCCTGTTCCATGAACTCGTGGAAGTCTATCTTTGTGGCAAGTCCCGGAGTGTCGATGATATCAAGGGTGATAGAACCTCCGTTGGTTTTTATGGTCACACCCTCCCTGCGCCTTGCACGTCTTGTCTCGTGGGCGATATGTGATACAGAACCCATAGCATCTCCTGTCCAGTCCCTGAGAATCCTGTTTGCAAGGGTGGTTTTACCGGCATTCGGGGGTCCGTATATACCAATACGCGCGTTCTGTTTTTTGAACAGCTTCTTAAAGAGGTCTGCAAAATTCCTTTTTATTTTTCTTATTACGCCCATTCATTCCCTCCATGAGGCGAATTAACTGATCTTTTGAATGTTATTCTAGTATAAACGATCACTGGAATATAATTGTTATTATATGACTCTAGTAATAATAGTTACCAGATATCGGGACATAGTTATTTCTGCCGTGCCATTGCTGAATTTATGGCAATCTCCGCAACATTGGCACCATAATCAGCGGTCCTGTCAATACTGTCGACAACGGTTCCCAGAGCGACAATTGACTCGTGGGATTCTATCCTCAGGCTGGCCTCGTAGAGGTGCGTGAGCAAGGGTTCCATCTTTGCGACCCTCTCGATAACCTGGTTGGCAAGATCCACATCAAAATTATATAGAGAATCTATAGCATCCTCAACTATCTTCCTGGAGAGGTCGCTTGTCCTTTCTATCATGTCCATTACATCATCAGGTATAGGCTGCTTCAGTAAGAAAGTCACTCTGGCGATCTTACGGGCATGATCAGCAATGCGCTCTATAGGGCCTGCCGCCATCCTCAGGTCGTGGTATTCATCTATTGAAGCATCAGCAGCATCCGGGAGCTTTGCCCCCCTGAGCACCGCACGATACTGTTTTGCTGTCAGGAGGAATAAGCGGTCAACATCATCATCCCTGTGATCAACATCCAGAGCCAGATCAGTATCAAGGGTCCTGATCGCCTTTACTGCGTCCATATGCATGGAATTCGATATAAGGAACATCCGGCGTACACTTTTTTTTATCGAGATCTCATCGGGATTGAGCAGATCCTGAATGACCACTTTCTTTGCGGTCTCCTCTATTATCTCCGGGCCGATAAGCTTGTAGCACATCTCCCGGATTATGTTCTTCTGGTCCGCAAGGATGCGATCAGCTTTAATCTCGATGATGTCAGAACCTACAAGATACGCAGCTATTATGTCCCTTTTGAGGATATCGCCCATCCTTCCGGTAACATCTATCTGACATTTCTTTACAGGAGGAGCATCATGTATCGGGTCGATGATAAGTTTCCCATCCGGCTGGGGATATAAACTGAGCCTGCTGCCGGTCTTGATACCGACCTTATCCGCCCATGTCTTGGGAAGGGAAATAATATATGTGGAGCCACCCGTTTGCTGAACTTTTCTTGTTTCTATTATAATCCCTCTAACGGCCTTGTTTTTGACGAATATATAGAACATCTAGTAGTATATATAGGTGCTCTTTTGATGGGGAGAACAATATATAATAGAAGATAATATTATATTTCATGGCCCATATAAAAATCCAGCCGCAAGAAATACCACTAATGAGGAAACTGCTGCCAGTGACATGCCTCGCTGTCCCATGGGAACTCTATTTCTATACAAGCAGCTACTCAAGCGGATGGGGTATCAAGCTGTCATTGCTGTACGCTAATTTTGATAGCCAGTATGGCACCCTTTTCGTAAATGTTATCCGGCAACTGTCCATGCTATCCTATGGAGGGTTTTTACCTTCGTTAAGGACCGGTGCATGGTTCCTGGCATCGATGCTTTGCATCATCCTTGTCTTTTACGAACTCAGCAGGGACCAGCTGGAATTCAGGATCAGGACCGGTACTACAGGGGTGATGCTCATTGTATGCGCTGTGCTCACATTGGTAAGTTCCCTGGCCGTCTGGAACAGTTCCTTTATGACAGTACCCATAGCACCTGCGTTCTTTGGACTTGCAGGTTACTTCCTCTTGAGTGCGGAACGGTCGAGTTCAGAAGGACCTGCCCAAGCAGAGAATGATCAATCCCCGGCAGAATGAAGTATCCCTCAGCAAGGAATACTGTACTCACGATCCCCGATCATGATGTCAATATCACCCATTCCGGGGCCTCTTCCGGAGAGAATTATAAGGGCAATGGATCTCCAGGGAATAAAGATGATTATCCCTCCATTAAAACCGCATTTAAAATTAACGGTCTCTCTGACCCCGGACAGGAGATTGTCAGAAAAACGTGCAATGTCAACAGTTTCATTGAAGTAGATATACTTGAATACGATTTCCAGCATTGACTGAAAGCGGGCCGGATAATTGACATCGGACATTTCATCTGTCCCGGAGATGCGCAGGCTAAGACCCCTTGAGTCAAACCAGTAGCAGGATTCGTTACTTTCACTAAAGTAGACCGGACTGCAACCAAGGCTCGATAAAGTACCATACAGAGAATCGTGCTCCATTCTTCCATCACCGAAGCCATAGAGAGGGATTTTACAGCCACATTCGTTATTCAACATAAAGCCCCAATATCACAGATATATCATTCTCTCAGTCAGATACCTGAGAGCGGCATGATAAGATTATGCAATTCGTTAGTTGTTATTTGACGTATATATATTAACCTTGGACTAAGATTAGTATGGTCATATAATATAGACTGGAAATATACGGAGATATTCTGGGAAACAGGTGCATCTGAGAGGATTTATATATAACAACCCATATTTATTATACCGTTAAACAAGAAGCCAGCATCAAAAAATGAAAAGCCTTCAAAGCTTTATGAAAAAGTACGTATTCTGGATGTTTTGGGTTTCAATAGCAAGCAAACTTTAGTTCAATAGTATAACATTATAGTAGGAAAATAATATTGCCCTGTTACTGAACATTTAGTATTATGAGTTCTAACAGTACAATAAAATTACCAGGATTTGCATTCAGGAAGTACGAACAAAACAATATTCTCTTCAGCCCCAGCTTATTGGCAACCTTCAGTCTGCTGAGAAGTTCGGTACTTGTATCGATTTCAGGCGCGTTGCGCATATACATTGCCTATCTCCTAATACAGGCACAACATATCGTTCTACATTGCATCGCCGGGGGCTTGATAATATACTCGGTCTACACCCTGGACAGGGCAATGGATTGTGAGGAAGATGCCGTCAACAGGACAGAACTAAAAGGTGCTTCTAAAAAGTTTACGCTCTTCATATGCCTGGTGTGTTTTGTTGTGGGGGCAGCGATCCTTGCCAGGGCAGGAATGATCACTATCGCTTTTCTTCCGCTTGTGACCGGCTACCTGTATACTAAAGGACTTAAACTGGGAAAGCTCAGGCTTAAGCTCAAGGGCGGCATGGGAATAAAGAACACTGTAGTGGGACTTACGTGGGGAGCATTCATAGCCGGGATCGCGGGTCATAGCGAGCAGGCCTCTCTTGCCACTTTGATAGTATTCCTCTTCTTCGGCATGAAACTCTTTGTCAATTCCACCATCTATGATTTTAAAGATCTCAGGGGCGACATGCTTGCAGGGATAAACACACTCCCGGTAAGCCTTGGAGAAAGCAGGACCAGAGCATTACTATTCTGCATGCACCTGGTATCACATGCTATACTGCTGCTTTTCCTGCTGAAAGGGATAATAGGCTTTGAGCCGGTCATACTGTTCTATAGCCTCCTTGCAGGAATTGTGAGCATCCACAATTTTACATATCCCGTGGATATAGAGAGCAGTGAGCGAAGAGCAAAACGCCTGTTCGTGGTGGACGGGGAATCAAGCTCCATAGTAGGCCTCAGAACCATCGGCAGCATGCTGGCATGAATATACTCAAATGGAGGTGATCTTGCGGGACATACCTTTATAGTACTCGAAAAGATCATTTCCCCATTTAAGTGCAGACTCGTCATAGCCCACCATGTCGTTACGGGGGTCATAGGATCCGTTGGCATAGAACAAAGAGAGTGAGAAGAAATAGTCCGTAACCACAAAAGCAACCCGGGCGTCTTCGATGATGTAAAGTTCCGAACAGGGAGAGTCCAAGAATACCTGCAGTTTGTCCCTGTGTTCAGATATTACCTTCGAAAATACCTTTTCTGTCAATACCAGTTCTGCAGGTATCCTGTCCTTGGCGAGGTCAACAAAAAAATCAGGATAGCTCGGGATAAATATGGTGGAGACACCTTTTAAGGTAGTTGATTTAATAATATTCTGCTGGAATATCTTATGAGATTCATAAATGTTCTCGAGCGGGTCCGCAATCACTTCGCACTCATATAGGTCTGCCATTCTTTCGAGCATAAAAAGCGGGATGTCATCCACAAGGTGTTCCGACCAGAAAGACTCATTCTTCTCTATGGTCTCCAGTATATCCAGGAACGGCTTATAATGTTTAGCTATTGCCTTCCCTATGGATGTTATGTGATAATGTTTATCGACCCGCTGGATTAGGTTAGCCGCTTCCATTTCCTTGATTCGGGGAGAGATCTCAGGGGAAGACACGTTGAAGTGGTCCCTTATTTCCGAGAGAGTGCTCGGAGCCCGCTCAAGCAGGAATAGAATGTCCTTCCTTTTTTCAGAAAAGGTCAATATGCTCAGCAATCCTTTTGATTTCACTGCAATCACGCTGTATTTTCAAGGAAATATAGGTTTGGGGATCAGGGGGAGAATCCTGTATAATCCTGTATTAAACCATCTACGTTTAATTATTTATAAATGTTGTCGCCGTAAAAAAAATTACAGGACTTCTAGAGCCTCCTTTTGCAGACAAAGTACTATTTTAAAATTATTTTCTTTTTAAAAAAGAATATAAAGATCCTGCAGAGCTCCGTATAAGTGCCTCTGCAGGCATCGGTGAATATATATCAATGCAGGAAATGCCTCATCCCGGTGAACACCATGGATACACCAAGCCTGTCAGCAGTGGCGATCACTTCATTATCCCTTATGGAGCCGCCTGGCGAGAGGATGAACATTATGCCGCTCTCAGCAGCGTGGACTATGCTGTCATCAAAGGGGAAGAAGGCGTCTGAGGCCATCACACACTTTGAGAGTACCTGCCTGCAGTAATCCTCAAAGGACATATCGACCTTTTCACGTTCATAGATAACAGCCAGATTCTCCCTTGCCTTGGTGGCTGCCAGTTTCCTGATGGAATCCACCCTGTTGGGCTGCCCGGCTCCCATGGCAAGCATCATATAGCATCCTTCATCATACTCGTAAGCCAGGGTCACTGCATTGGATTTAACGCACTTGCATGCATGCAGGCTGAACTCGGAAAGAGAGCGCAGTTCCTCAGGGAACGGGATCTTTGTAACGGTTTCCCACTTATCGTATATGCCGATATTGCGGGCCTGTTTCAGCATGCCGCCAATGATATATTTATAAGTGTCATCCACCGCAAACTCCTCGTTGAAACTGGGAAGCTCGAGCAGCCGTAGATTTGCGCTCTTGTTCCTCAGATATTCGAGCGCATCATGCTCAAAGCCCGGCGCAAGAATGATCTCGACGAATTTACCGTTAAGGAATTCTGCTGCCTTGAGATCGAACACAGTGTTAGTGCAGATAATGCTTCCGAAGGCGGATATGGGATCACCGTCCCAGGCTGCCTGAAGAGCCTGGAGAAGAGTGTTCCCTGTGGCCAGGCCGCAGGGATTGTTGTGCTTGACTATTGCAACAGCAGCTTTTCCATGCCCGAGCTCTTTCACGGTCTGAAGGGCATTGTCGGCGTCAATATAATTGTTATAGGAGAGCTCTTTACCGTGCAATTGTCTCGCGTTTGCAAGAGAGGGGCCGGACACTCCTACCTCTTTATAGAACTTTGCATCCTGATGCCAATTCTCGCCATACCTGAGGGTCACACCTTCGTTGAAGCTCATGCGCAGGACTTCCTCGCCAAGGAGCTCCTTGCTGAGATAAGTGTCTATGGTCGCATCGTAATCTGCAGTATGCCTGAAGGCTTTTACTGCCAGCTGCTCACGTGTTTTCTGAGAGACCACCCCGCTTGAACGCAGTTCCTTGAGCACATGCCCGTAATCCTCCGGGTCGCAGATAACGGTCACTGAGCGATAGTTCTTGGCGGCCGAGCGCAGCATTGCAGGTCCGCCTATGTCGATGTTCTCTATGGCCTCCTCAAGCAGGACCCCTTCTTTTGAGACCGTGACCTCAAAGGGGTAAAGGTTCACTGCAACCATATCTATGAGCTGCACATTCACCTTCTCTGCCTCACCCATATGGTCATGGTCGTCACGGACGCACAGGATCCCGCCGTGTATCATCGGATGAAGGGTCTTTACCCTGCCACCCATCATTTCAGGAAAACCGGTAACCTCTGAAACGTCTGTAACAGTTATACCTGCATCACGCAGGATACGCGCAGTACCGCCAGTCGAAATGATCTGTACGTCGAGCTTTTCGAGACCCCGAGCAAAATCCACAATTCCGGTCTTGTCAGAAACGCTGAGCAGTGCCCTTTTTAGCAAAAAATCACCGTATGAGATTGGTGCCTATCCTGTATAAATATTCTGGTCAGTCATCTTCAAGCCAAATGGACTGAGCCACAAAAAAGAGTAGCAGGTCAGGGAGTGAACCTGACCACAGGACATACCTCTATGCACTTACCGCAGTGAGTACAGCCTTCTCCTATGACAGCTGCTCCCCTGAGCACCCTTATCTTACCATGAGGGCATTTTCCCACGCATACTCCGCAGCCACTGCAGAGCAGTGCTCTTCTGACCGAGAGCTCTACATTGTGCATCAGAGACCGTGCCTTCCTATCAGTGTCACTGCGGGCTGTCACCGTTCCCGAGGCAAAGACCTGCGCCCTGTCCTCGCCGTGGAGCAGCGAAACGACGCCTTCCATATATGATGCACTTCCGACTGCCTCAAGCATGGACGTAGCCTCCAGTTTCTCAAGATCGATAGCAGTATTGAAATTACCCTCTGCCGAGACGCCACCCTGTTTACATGGCCTGTACCCGGAAGTGACAGTAAAGTTCAGCACTGCGGGAACATCGCTTCGGGGTATGAGACCTATACCTTTCCGGGATGCGATCTCCTTTAGCTGAGGTGGCAGTTTTTTCCATCTCCAGAGACCGTACTGCACCCATTCTTCCGAGAGACCCATGCCCTTTGCATAGGAAAGCAGGTAGTTGTTCAGCTTTCTCTCCATTTCGGGATGGGTATCCTTGAGCCTTATAAGGTCTGCCAGCGAGCAGGAGGGACAGAGCCAGCAGCCGATCCTGTCAAAACCCTTCTCGTAAAGAGGATTATAAGGCAGTTTGTTCTTGAACAGATACAGCCAGACATGCATCGCTGTCCAGTTCTGGATAGGAGCTGCAGCAACCTGGTTGCCTACCCAGGGATTCTTCCAGACGCTCTCGCTTTTTGCACGCGTATCGGATTCATACTTCCTCTGGCCTATGAACGTGAGGCATCCGTCCTCATAGTTCTCATCTATTATCTGTGTGATAGGACCCAGCTTGCAGACCTTGCAGCACCATCTGGCCTCCACGCTGGGAGGACCGAAGTTGACTATGGAATCCCAGAAAGCATTGCCAGAACTTATGGATCTGAGAGGCTTACCATACAGTCCTGCAACCTCAAGGGCATTCTGAACGGTCTCGGGGAACTCGATCCCCGTATCAGCGAACAGGAGCTCATAGTCATCCATACATTCGCTCACCAGGTGCAGTACCGCAAGGCTGTCCTTGCCTCCGGAATAGGACACTGTCACCGGCCTGTCCACAGAGGAAGCTACGTTGCGGATGAAGCTGCGAGAGCGCTCGGCAAAGTCCTCAAGATATCTCTCATTTGCTACGACGACATCATCCCAGGTCTGGCCGCCTGAAGGAACTGTTATATCTGCAGGGACTTCCTTGGTGCGCACCTTCACTGCCACACCCTTGCCCCTTTCAAGCATCCTGGCACCTGACATGCGGGCCCTGCCCGTTGCAAGCACCTTTCCGTCACGTGTGAGCACCACTACCTCATCGGTCTCCGTGATGTCGGGATCGGCATCAAAGACTCCCGGCGCGAGAACGCTGGCGCCCTCGAGAATGAACTTCTCGGCACCATGGTCTATGACCACCCATCCTTTCAGGGAAGAATGATCGGCGCTGTCAAATATGCGCCTGGCACCGGCAATTCTCAGGAGCAGCGTCCATTTGAGAGGTTCAAGCTCGAACCTGATGTTGCCCACAACCTCGCCATCAACGATGATCTCCTCCATCCGGTCATCATAGGGAGACTTGTTCAGCACAACTACGCGGTCCTCCGGTAAAAGAGGAGCATTGAACTGTCTTGTGGAAACTGAATTGATAAGGCCGATCTCATATCCGAATGCGGGCCTGATATCCCCCGGGGGCGTTATCGTCACCTGGCCTGCACCGGAGCCGCAGGAGCATTTCTTTCCAAGTACAGGTACATTACATGAGGGGCACCAATGAAGGAGCAGTTCACCAAGATAAAGAGGCTTTGACATCGTGCAACCTGATTTGTCAAGAATTAAATACTTTTTGGATACACCCGGAGCCTGAAAGGAGGATATCGAAATAGCTGCTGAAACCTCACACAGATTACACGGATTTACACAAATTCCACAGGGCGAGGATATCTAAAACGAATATTTCAAAATCCGTGTCTCCCAAAAGATATGTAAAAAGCATCCATCAGAATGGAAAAGAAAGCAGGCTTTTGAACCTGAGATCGAATGTGGTTTTTTAAAAGAACTTGGAGGCAAGGGAAGATTGCACATTGCACACAGGAGAATGTGCACAGTTCTCGCACAGGGCGCTTTCTTTCCGGTCAGGCATGGAGCCGTCCTTGATCCTGCGAACCTTGGGGAGCACGCTGAGCACCTGCCTGCGGTCGTCAGAACGTATGTTCATCCTGCGGATCACACCTTGTCTTGCATAGGTTGCAATACCAGTCTTTACAGGAGAAGCGCCGGCCTCTTCCAGCAGCATCGCAAGAGCTGCCAGATGCAGGCGGTCATTGGCCCAGAGACCATTATCAGGGCATCTGCCGGTCTTGATTATCAGCGGCGAAAGAGTGCCATCGATGTCAACAATGCCGGCAGGTATGCCACTGAGACCAAGCAGTTCAGAATGGAAAAGCGAGCCTGGCCTAAAGGACTCAAGCTGCCGCACCAGTCCTGTATCAGATTCAGTGCGTAAGAAGGAGAGGAGGTTGTCACTAATGTTCCTGAGACCAGACTGCAGATTCCCGGTAGCTTCCTCTATTATATCTGCCGGGACATCTGCCAGTTCCTCCGGATGTATGAACTTTATTTCCTCAGCCGTCCTGAACAGCAGTTCTTCCAGGGCCCTGAAAAGCTCTTCGTCTTTTGACGAATACGTTTTCAACAGTTCCGGGTAGGACAGACCCGTTTCCCTGAGGATCATATGCTCTACCTGGGGAAAAGAAAGTGTAGCGGATGCACGGCTATCCCTCTGGGCATAATATACTTTCCTCGGGCATGAGAAGTAGAGGACAAGTTCGGAAATATTGACATTGGTTTTATGCTTTTTAAGAAACATATTTTTATAGAAGATACAGAGCATAATATATATAATCAGATGATTTGATTCGGTATGGAAATAATGCTTTCGTCAATTGACGAAAGGGCATTCGTTAAATATATATGTGAATCTATCCTTAGGAAAGTGAAGCATGAAGGAAGAGGAATCGCATGGAATAATCCGCCAGCGTCTGGCAGAAAAGATGGCAGGCGAGATCACCTTGTCCGAAAAACCTGGTGAGGCATTAAAGAAATGGCGGTTAAACTTCGAGATTGCCCAAACAGACCTGTCCGGCTATCTGGGAGTATCACCTTCGGTTATCAGCGATTATGAGAGCGGCAGGAGGAAATCCCCGGGCACTCTCATAGTGAGCAGGATAGTCGAAGCTCTGCTTGAGATAGACGCGCAGCGGGGAGGGCAGAAGATTCATGCTTATGAGGGGATGCTTTTTACAGAGAAGACATCAAAGGCCATTTATGCCACATACGAGTACACTTTTCCAATTCAGGTGGCAAAGCTTGCAAGCCTTATAGAAGCCGATATAGTACACAAGGGTGTTGAGAAACCTTTGTACGGATTCACTGTGGTTGACAGCAGAAAAGCCATTCTGGAACTTTCCTCTCATGAGTTCCAGAAGCTATATGGATGGAGCACGGAGCGGGCAATGGTCTTTACCAAGGTGACCACCGGTAAATCGCCGATGGTGGCCATCAGGGTCACCAACCTTAAGCCTGGTGCCGTGGTCATGCACGGCCTTCGCGGAAGCGAGGTGCATATGATGGCGAAGAAAATGGCCGAGATAGACAGGATTCCCCTTCTTGCAACGACGATGGATATTGACGAAATGGTAGCGGCGCTGAAGAAATACAGCGAGTACCACGTTATGGAATAAATCAAATGGTGTAAAAATGAGCGTAGGGATAGTCTCATATGGTGCCTATATCCCCCGGTATAGGATAAAATTAGACGACATCGCCAAAGTATGGGGAGACGATGCGGAAATATTAAAGTCAGGATTAATGGTCTTCGAAAAATCATTTCCCGATGTGGATGAGGATACAGCCACCATCGCAGTGGAAGCTGCAAGGTCGGCAGTCAGGAGGGCAGGCATAGATGCGCAGAGAATAGGTGCTGTGTACACAGGCTCAGAGAGCCATCCCTACGCTGTGAAACCCACAAGTACGATAGTTGCAGAGGCTGTATGTGCCACACCTGTGCTGACTGCGGCGGATTTTGAGTTCGCATGCAAGGCAGGCACAGCCGCAGTCCAGACATGCATGGGCCTTGTTGCCTCGGGCATGATAGACCTCGGCATGGCAATAGGCTCGGATGTGGCCCAGGGAGCTCCCGGAGACGCGCTCGAATATACTGCAGCTGCAGGCGGTGTAGCCTTTATCATAGGAAGCAAGAAATCAGAGATCACAGCAGTCATTGAAGATACTTATTCCTTCACAACCGACACCCCTGACTTCTGGAGGCGTGAGGGCATGCCATACCCGGAACACGGAGGACGCTTCACAGGTGAGCCCGGATACTTCAAGCATGTGACCAACGCAGCAAAAGGGCTCATGGAAAAAATGAATACTAAGCCTGAAGATTATGATTTTGCCGTATTCCACCAGCCGAACGGGAAGTTCCCGTCACGTGCAGCCTCAATGCTGGGATTCAGCAAGGAGCAGATAAAGCCCGGACTTGTCGTCCCGAGGCTCGGTAACACCTACTCGGGCTCCTGTATGATGGGAATCGCAGCAACCCTGGACCAGGCAAAGCCCGGTGACCGTATATTTGCAACCGCCTTCGGATCAGGTGCAGGTGCTGACGCGTTCAGCATAACAGTTACCGACAGGATAGAAGAGATACGCAACAATGCACCCAAAGTAGAGGAACTTCTTGCAAACCCGGTATATGCGGATTATGCAAAGTATGCAAGGCACAAAGGAAAAATAAAGTTGGCTTGAGGTGTGAAGATGAGAGAAGTAGCGATCATTGGTGTGAAGAACACACTTTTCGGAGAGCAGTGGGACCGCTCGTTCAGGGACCTCGTTGTAGAGGCCGGTGTTGGCGCCGTAGAGGATGCAGGTGTTGCAGGAGAGAGGATAGACTCCATGTTCGTCGGGAACATGAGCGGTGGCCAGTTCGTTGAGCAGGAGCACATTGGAGCACTCATTGCAGACTACTCCGGCCTGGCAAAGAACCTGCACGTACCTTCCACACGTGTGGAAGCGGCGTGTGCTTCAGGCGGACTTGCACTGAGACAGGCTTTCTATTCAGTAGCTTCCGGAATGGATGACATAGTGATTGCAGCAGGCGTGGAAAAAATGACCGATGTGCCCTCATCCAAGGCATCATCAGCCCTGGCGGCAGCTGCTGACAGGGAATGGGAGGGCATCATGGGAGCCACTTTCCCTGGGCTGTACGCTATGATTGCAAGGATGCACATGCACAAATATGGCACTACAAGCGAACAACTTGCGCAGGTCGCTGTCAAGAACCACTACAACGGCCAGTTCAACCCCATAGCCCAGTACAGGAACACCATCACCGTGGATGCAGTACTAAGTTCTATAATGGTGGCAGATCCTCTGCGCATATTCGACTGTTCACCCATTACCGACGGTGCATCAGCCGTGATACTGGCACCTGCAGATGTTGCCCATGAGTACACGGACACCCCTATCTACATAAAAGCATCCGGACAGGCAAGCGATACAATCGCACTGCATGACCGCAGGGACATAACCACATTGGACGCTTCTGTGGTAGCAGGCAGGCGCGCCTATGAGATGGCGGGACTCGGGCCAAAGGATATAGACCTTGTTGAGGTACATGACTGTTTCACCATTGCGGAGATATGCGCCATTGAGGATCTTGGCTTCGTAAAGAAAGGTGAGGGCGGCAAGGCGACGCAGCAGGGAGAGACTGCCATAGGCGGCAGGATACCTGTGAACACTTCCGGTGGCCTGAAAGCATGCGGACACCCTGTGGGTGCAACAGGGATCAAGCAGGCCGTTGAGATAGTACAGCAGCTCCGCGGGGAGGCAGGCAAGCGTCAGGTGGACGGCGCAGAGGTTGGAATGACCCACAACGTGGGTGGTTCCGGTGCAACTGCAGTCGTACACATCTTCTCGAGGAACAGGTGATCACGATGTCAGTACCGAGATTTTGGAGAAAACAGATAGCCAGGTACAATCTTGTTGGTACATACTGCAAGACATGCAACGAATATTTCTACCCCCCGCGCAACGTATGCCCCACATGCAGGCGTGACGGGCAGATAGGCGAACATAAGTTCAACGGCAACGGTGAACTGGTTACCTATACCGTCATCCACACAGCAGCCGAGGGCTTCGAGGGACAGACCCCTTACGTGCTTGGCATCGTCCAGCTTGAAGAAGGACCGAGGCTCACAAGCCAGATAGTCGGCGATCCTAAGGAAATGCACATCGGCATGAAGGTCAGGCCCGTATTCAGGAGGCTGGGACAGAGCGGCGAACGTGGCATGATCTATTACGGTACAAAGTTCGTTCCTGCATAACATGATCGAAGTGGAAGTGAAGGTTCGTGCCGATCACCGGCAGGTAAGGAATAAGCTTAGGGAAATGGGCGCACGCCAGGTAGGTGTCGAGAAACAATCCGACACTTACTATAATGCCCCCCACAGGGACTTTGCAGAAACCGACGAGGCACTGAGGATACGCTGCGTGAACGGCACCTCCGTGCTCACATACAAGGGCAGGAAACTGGACACGGTGTCCAAGACCCGCGAGGAGTTCGAGACCGCCGTTGAGGGTGACGAAGCCCGCAGCATTCTCCTTTCCCTGGGGTTCAAGCAGTCAGGCCGTGTCCGCAAATCAAGAGACGTCTACAGATATAATGACTTCATAATCTGCCTGGATAAGGTGGAAGGTCTTGGCGAATTCGTAGAGATCGAGCTCATGGCTGAGTCCGAGCCCGGTTCGGATATTGAGCTCCACAGAAAGCGCATTTTTGACCTTTTCCTGGAACTGGGCATCCAGGAGAGCCAATCCATCCGGGAATCCTACCTTGAGATGATACTTGAAAAACAGGCAGACTAAGATTCTGCATAATCAGTCCCAATCTGCGTATATAATAAAAAATATTGACTAAAAAGTATTGACGGGAAATCCCCGTCAACTGTTTTTTGTGATCGGTTTTAACCAGCGTTTATCTTATACATGAGCCCGGTTCCATTTCCTTGTCCGCGGTCAGCAGGGCGACATTCTTACCCAGTTCGGCCGCAAGGATCATTCCCTGGGATTCGACGCCGCAGAGTTTCACGGGCTTGAGGTTGACAAGCACGTTAACGGTCTTGCCGACCATTTCCTCAGGCTTGTAGTACTCGGCAAGACCCGCAACCACCTGCCGTGGGGACTCGTCGCCGATATCCACCAAGACACGCAGGAGCTTGTTGGATTTCTTGATCTTCTCGGCAGAGACTATCTTTCCTATCCGGATGTCCAGTTTCGCGAAATCATCGTATTCTATAGGCGGCTTGTACTCCGCAAGAGGCTCCTTGCCTGACTCCTTTGCCATAGCGGCCTTCACTCGCTGGTTCAGGATCTTGTCCATTTCTGCGATCCTGTCATCCTCCACCTTGGTGAAAAGGATCTGGGGCATCTTCAGTAGAGTGCCTGCTCTCACCGGGACGAAGGCCTCATCATAGCTTGCGGAGTGCACATCAGTATCCATGCCTATCTGCACCCAGGCCTCTTCCATTTTACCAGGGAGTACAGGCTCAAAGAGCAGTATAAGGGCCTTTGCAATCTGCACGCAGTTCCTTATGACCTTTGCACATGCATCGCGGTCCTCTTTTATTAGCTTCCAGGGCTCATTGGACTGGAAATAGGAGTTGCCGTAGGAAGCCAGCGCCATTGCGGTATCTGCGGCCTTCTTGAACTCATACTCATCCGTGGCCCTTGAAACCTCATCAATAGTGGTCCTTATCTGTTCCATTATAGCCTGGTCGATATCCCCTTCCGGGACCTCCCCGAAGTTCTTGTATGCAAAGAGCAGGTTCCTGTACAGGAAATTGCCGAAGACTCCCACCAGCTCGGTGTTAATCTTGTCCTGGAAGATCTTCCATGAGAAGTTGACCTCCTTTGTGTGGGAGGTATAGCTCGCAAGGTAGTATCTCAGGAGGTCCGGGTGGAATCCCTGGTCAAGGTAGTCCTCCTCGACCCATACGACATAGCCACGGCTCTTTGAGAACTTCCTGTCCTCTATCTTGACCATGCCTGAGGCCACAACTGCAGAAGGCTGGCTGTAGTCTGCACCTTTGAGCATTGCAGGCCAGAAGATGCAGTGGTGGTAAATGATGTCGCCGCCAATGAAATGGACTATGGGACAGTCTCCTTTCCAGAACTTCTCCCAGTCGCCATTAGTAGCTTTTGCCCACTGCTCCGTAAATGCCATGTACCCGATGGGGGCATCCACCCATACGTAGACCACAAGGTCATCATGTCCCGGGAATTTTACACCCCATTCAAGGTTCCTGGTGATACACCAGTCGGTGAGCTCCTGCTTTACCCAGCCGATGGCGTAGTTCTTCGCATTGAGAGTCCCTCCGAGCTTGTCCAGATGCCCGAGCAGGAAATCCCTGAAGTCGGAAAGCCTGAAGAAGAAGTGCTCCTGTTTCCTGTATTCTGCAGGACCCTTGCAGATGGTACAGGCGGGTTCCTGAAGCTCTCCGGGTTCGAGGTGCTTGCCGCATCCCTGGTCGCATTCATCCCCGCGGGCCTCCTTGCCGCAGCCGGGACAGATGCCCTGTACATACCGGTCAGGCAGGAAACGGTCACATTTGGGGCAGTAGGCTATCTCGATGGTCTTCGGGTAGACATAACCCTTGTCTATAAGCCTGTTAACGATATCCAGCGTGCGGTTGTGGTTCTCGGGGTCGTCGGTAGTGCCGAAGGCATCGAACCTGACACCCATCTTCCGGAATACCTCCTCGAAGTGCACGTGATATTTCTGTACGAGCTCCTTTGGCGTGATACCCAGTTCCTCGGCATTGACCACAATGGGTGTGCCATGGGTGTCTGACCCGCATATGAAGACAGCTTCCCTGCCTCCTTTCTTAAGGGACCTCACATATATATCCGCAGGAATGTATGTACGCAGGTGCCCCACGTGGGCTTTCCCGTTGGCATAGGGAAGACCGCATGTGACAAGCACGGCTTTATCAGAAGGATTTGACATGTATTTTCTCCGTTATGGTAATGTTTCCGTTGTGTAATATCAGTGAATATATCTCATGTTCATTGCCTGCCAGTATAAAATATATTTCGCTTGCAAACTGCACAAGGTATTTCAATGTCCATACTCAATTTACATGCAGGATGGAAATTGCCAATGAGTGAAAAAGATCCTGACAACAACAATCCCCCTGATGCTGAATACCATACATATCCTTACTCTTATGGAAGTACGACCGAAGAAGATGTGAGTGGCCCGATATCCCCGGAGAGCGATACAGGCAGCGCTTCGGAACACTCCGGCACAGGTGAAGTAACTCAGACACATGTACGGAATGGACAGAATAGCAATTCCGGCAAGCCCGATGAAAGAATGTACGGAGGGAGGGATTACGAGGATAGAGCCTCGCCGGAGGATCCTTATGGAGGCAGGACCCCGGTTAAGAGGAAAAGCCGCAGATGGCAATACATTGCCATTGTAGGTGTGCTCTTGCTGATCATCGGATCAAGCTTTGCCCTCATCTACCAGTCTTTCAGCGGTGAACTTTACTCATCAGGCGACAAGGTTGCAGTAATATATGTACAAGGGACGCTCCTCACGAGCAGTGTGCCCGGAGGCTTCGGTTACGCGACTTCGGAAGATATCAATGCCAACATCAGGAAAGCCACTAACGACAAAGCCGTGAAAGCCATAGTCCTGCGCATCAACAGCCCCGGCGGGTCCTCTACTGCAGGAGAGGAGATATACTCAGAGGTAAAGAGGGCCAGCGAGAGCGGAGTGCCCGTGGTGGTCTCCATGGGTGACGTCGCAGCCAGCGCGGCCTACCATATCTCAGCGCCTGCCGATCTCATCGTAGCCAACCCATCCACCATGACCGGAAGCATCGGCACGATATGGACCTTCCAGAACACTTCAGCCTACTATGAAAAGGAAGGGATCGATGTGTATGTTGCAAAATCCGGCGAGTTCAAGGATATGGGAGGTTCATGGCGCGGACTTTCTGACGATGAGAAAGAGTATGCCAACGAAGTCGTCATGGAAGTGTACGGACATTTCATAAGGGACGTTGCAGACAGCAGGCAGATGAGCCTTGAAGATGTAAAAGACCTTGCAGACGGAAGGATATACACCGGGCAGAAGGCAAAGGAACTGGGTCTTGTGGATGAACTGGGTAATCTCTATTATGCCATCAACAGGGCAGCCGAGCTTGGAGGCATTCAGGGCGAGCCGGTGGTGGTCTACATGAACAGGCCTACCCTTTCAAGCCTGCTCTTTGGCTCTGAATCGGATGCATCGGCAGTCGAACAGTTCCTGCATTACTACGAAGAGAGTCCCTACGGCCGGATAAGCTGAGAAGATATGCCTCTGAGCATTTCACTCCATCCTGCCGCAATCCTCATGCCTGAAACAGTCGGCCATGTGATCATTGACCATACCCACGGCCTGCATGAAGGCATAGACTATAGTTGGACCCACGAAGTTGAATCCCCTTTTTTTCAAGTCCTTGCTTACCTTTTCGGACAGTCCGGTCTTTGAAGGGATTTCCGCTGCGGATCTCCATGAGTTCTGTATCGGTTTGCTGTCCTTCAGGAACCCACGAAGGTAAGTGTCGAATGAACCGAACTCGTTCCTGACGCCGATGAAAGCCTTTGCATTGCTGACAGCGGAAAGTATCTTTTTCCTGTTCCTTATGATGCCTGTATCCTGAAGCAGTTCATATATCTTCGATCCGCCATAGCCTGCAACTATTTCGTAGTCAAAGTCATCAAAAGCCTTCCTGTAGCTCTCCCTTCTCCGGAGGATCGTATCCCAGCTAAGCCCCGCCTGGGCACCTTCGAGTATCAGGAACTCGAACAGCTTCCTGTCATCGTGTTCAGGCACACCCCACTCAGTATCATGATACTCCGTCTCGAGTTCATTCATTTCGGACCAGGCGCATCGCTTCATCATGAGTTCAGAAAAGTCATCAAACATATTATATCTTCTTCATTCTAATCCTGTTCAATGCATTCAGGGAATACGGGTAACAATGACCAAAGAGAATCCTTTTGACATACGTGCACAAGAGTATGACAGGTGGTACGAGGAACACCTTCCGGTCTATGAGTCCGAACTGGAAGCCATCAGAGGGTTGCTTCCCGCGGACATACCGGAAAGAAGCCTTGAAATAGGTGCAGGCACCGGGAGGTTCACATCTGCCCTGGGTATCAGTTATGCCCTGGACCCGTCGAGAAAGATGCTCGGGATGGCGGAAAAAAGCGGTGTGGACAGGATTCAGGGAGTGGCAGAGGAACTGCCCCTGAAAGGTTCATCCATGGAACTCGTATTGATGGTGGCATCACTTTGTTTTGCAGATGCTGAAAAGGCACTGCAGGAGATATATCGCGTACTTGCACCCGGCGGAGAGCTTATTATCGCATTTATCGAGCGTGACAGTCCCCTGGGGAAAGAATATAAGAAGAGGACATCAAAAAGCAGCTTTTACAGGAATGCTACTTTCCATTCTGCCGGGGAACTCACAGGCAGGCTTCATGAGCATGGATTCCATGGGCCTGTCATCAGGCAGACACTGTTCAAGCCCCTGCCCGAGATCAGAAGTGTGGAAGAGCCCGAGGAGGGTTTTGGAAAAGGTTCTTTTGTGGTCATAAGGACAACAAGTATAAAGAAGGAATCAAAAACCTTCTTTCAATAAAGGACATTAGGAAGGGGTATTATGAGTGGAGCGGGCAAAGATTTCATGGAGAGGACGAAGTTCCGGTACCTGGAAAGGTCGGACCAGGCAACGGGTCATCCACAGCCTCCTTTGCAGTCAGTCGGGAAAGGTGACCTGCCGGTATTGGAACTGCCGGACCCTGCAAAGATCACCGTTAAAGGAACCGACCTCAGAAAAGCTATTGAAAGAAGGACCAGTATAAGAAGCTATTCAAGGGAGCCTCTTTCCCTTGAGGAGTTGTCCTACCTGCTGTGGTGCACGCAGGGTGTCAAAGAGGTTGCAGGCGGGGCAGCGACCTTCAGGACAGTACCGTCGGCAGGTGCACGGCATGCGCTTGAGACGTACATTCTCGCCAATAATGTCAGCGGGCTGGAAAACGGACTTTACCACTTTCTGGCCATAGGCCACAGGCTGGAGAAAGTGAGTGATGACCCGCAGATAGCTGCAAGGATAAAAGCTGCCTGCCTGGACCAGGGGTTTGTGGTGACAAGTGCCGCCACTTTCATCTGGTCGGCTGTGGCCTACAGGATGAAATGGAGGTACGGTGAAAGGGGATACAGGTACATGCATCTCGATGCCGGTCACGTGTGCCAGAACCTCTACCTGAGCGCTGAGGCCATCGATTGCGGGGTATGCGCCATCGCAGCTTTCCAGGATGATGAGATCAACAGCGTATTGGGCATTGACGGCGAGGAGGAGTTTGTGATATACGTGGCAACGGTGGGTAAAAAGTGAGAGACAGGGATTCAGAAGAAAATAAAGCTGCAATAAAGGAACTCCTGCAAATTCCGCGTGGGGAAAATGACCGCAGGCGACCCGAAAAATTGAAATGGCGGAACTGGAAAGATGGATCACTTAGTGATGGTCCAGCTCTATCCCGAGGTAGTCCCTTATAATGGCGAAGGCCATTGCAGGAGGGAATGCTCCCACTTCCGTGATTATGAGGTCTATGTACTCTGCAGGAGTCACATCAAAACCCGGATTCTTTACTTTTACATTGGGCATCTCTTTCAGGAGCTTGGGATCGATCACCTCATCTGCGGAGCGGTCCTCTATCTCAACCATTTCCCCAAGCAGGGTCCTGGGACTGAACTTGTAGGTCTCTGCAGCAACTATCACGTTCTTGCGGGCTTCCTGTGCAGCGAGGGCCAGCTGGGAAGTGCCTATCTTGTTGATCAGGGCGCCATTAACGGATATGGAGTCCGCTCCCACGACCACAAGATCCACTTCTTTCATGGTGAGCCTCACAGCCGAATCCACTATCAGTGTGGTCGGAATACCGTGGTCGCTCAGTTCTTTGATCGTGATGAATCCCTGCCTGCGGGGCCTGGATTCAGTGGCGATCACCGATATCCTCTTACCCTGGTCAAAAGCGGTCTTGATAATGGACAGGGCGGCATGGGAATTACAGTGGGTAAGGATGACATCACCATCGCGTATCCTCTCGGCACCGATCCTTCCTATCTTGCCCAGTGCCTCGGTGGCATTCTTGATGAACCTGTCAGAACTGGCAACTATCTCGTCAATAGCTTCGGGTACTGTCAGAGAAGTGTGTTTTTTGGTCAGCATTACTGCATTTGGCAGGGAAACTGCTGTCGGGCGTGTGTTTACCAGTACCTTTGCAGCTTCTTCAATCTTGATGTTGAACTCCTCTATGTCCAGCGACCCCAGGGTCAGTGCATAGTTCCTCAATGCGGCAGAAGCTGCGACCGCTATCCTTCCTGCACCCCTTATTTCCATCGAGCGTATCTTCTCTGCTGTTGTAAGTAGATCGTCCATGAATATAAGTGGGAGTTAAACGATTTATATTTAGCCTGTGAGATACTTTTTATCGATGCAGTTATACAACTATTAACGGGGATGGAAGTGCCGGAAAGAATACCACCGTCTGATGACTCCGTTCTTATGCGCTGGATGAGGACTGAGGTAACCAGGATCAACGAGGGGATAGTTACAGAGCGCAAAAGCCTCTCCCAGTTGCTCATGGAAGAGAGACCTGCCTCGAGGACAAGAGCCGGGAAAGAATACCTTTTTGATGAGGAGACCCTTGGGCTTTTCGCGGAAAAGCTGCCCTACGCCCTTCATCATAAACTGAGGCTGCCTGTCATCTTCTTCTACAGCCCAAACGTGCCTGACAGTTGCTATCTCAACGATCCCGAGGCTTTCCATGCCCTGCAGATCCTAGGGGACTTCAGCGGAATGCGCAGGATGCAGCAGGGCAAGCTCTGGGTCGGGAGGGCCATTGCATATTCGATTATGAAAAAGTATCCTACGGCCGTGCAGATAGCTATGGCCTGAACAAATGCTACTTTGCCGGAATAAGGTTTGCAGGGAATAGGAGCAAATATCATACGGTACTATAATGTCCCGTTACTGTCAAGATTACTGAGGTAGAATTGTATGACCACCATCCAGTCCGTCAACCCCGCAACAGGCAAAGTCATCAGCGAAGTGGAAATGCATACTGAGGAGCAGGTGAGCAGGATGCTCAGAATATCTGCCGGGACTTTCAGTGAATGGAAAAGGACGGATGTTTCGGAGCGCAGCGAGCTTCTTCATAAAGTAGCAGAGATACTGCGCAGGAACAAGCAGCAATACGGGGAGCTAATCAGCACCGAGATGGGAAAGGTCATCAAGCAGGCTGTTCCCGAGGTCGCCAAATGCGCGGACATGTTCGATTATTTTGCCGATAATGCGGAGAAGATGCTGGAACCGGAGCCTGCAGAAGAAGGGGCATGCAATTCGTTCATTCACTATGAGCCAGTGGGGACCGTGCTTGCCATCAAGCCGTGGAACTTTCCCTTCTGGCAGGTACTCAGCGCGGCATCACATGTACTTGCAGGAGGGAACGTCATGCTGCTCAAGCATTCCAGTTACGTGCCTCTGTGTGCACTGGAGATAGAGAACATTTTTACAGAGGCAGGTTTCCCGGAAGGCATCTTCCAGACCCTGCTTATCGACGGAAGAACAGCTTCAGGCCTGATATCCAGAAATGAGGTCAAGGCAGTATCCTTTACCGGAGGACACGATGCCGGACAGAAGGTTGCCGAACTTGCCGCCCGCAACATGAAGAAGTTCGTGCTGGAGCTTGGCGGCAGTGATCCGTTCATAGTCCTTGACGATGCCAATGTGGAGATGGCCGCCAAGGTCGGCGTCCCGAGCCGCTTCATGAACACCGGCCAGACATGTATAGCAGCCAAGCGGTTCATTGTTGCTGAAGCCATAGCAGAGGAGTTCACGGAAAGGTTCGTGGAACTGACGGGAAAGCTCACTATCGGCGATCCCCTGGACCCGCAAACGGATATCGGGCCGATGGTCCGGGAAGAGCAGGTCCGGCTACTGGAAGACCAGGTACTGGATGCTGTATCCAAGGGTGCCAAGATCCTTGCCCAAGGCGGGAGGATGAAAAGTGAGGGTTACATGTACTCTCCAACTGTGCTCAGCCACGTAGGCAGGGACATGAGGGTAATGAGGGAGGAGACATTCGGGCCCGTGGCACCGATCATAAGCGTGAGGGATGAGACAGAAGCCATAGGGCTTGCGAACGATTCGGAGTTCGGGCTGGGCGCCAGCGTCTGGAGCCAGGACAGAGACAGGGCCATGAGAGTTGCCTCAGAGCTTGAGACCGGAATGGTGGGCATTAACTCGTTCTGCACTCCCCAGGCCTGCCTGCCTTTTGGCGGAGTGAAGAAAAGCGGCATGGGCAGGGAACTCTCAAGGCATGGATTCCTTGAGTTCATGAACATCAAGTCCGTGAAGATAATGTGAGATCTCACTCAAGCCGGGGTCCGGGACCTAAAACACTTTCCTCTCACCGCAACTGTAACAGTACCCCTTATGGACACAAACAGTGCCACCGCACCCGGAGCAGGTCCATTTTGATTTTTCATTTTCCAGGAAGGGCATGATACCGCAATCCCGAATATATTCCAGATTCTCTATCATCCTCATATGGTACTTTGTGCGGTATCTCTTATCCAGTGCTTTCAGTTTCTTACACGGGAATACTGCGCATTTAAAACAAAACTGGGGGCCTTCTTTCTGGAAAACATCACATGTCTTGATCTTGCACTTCCAGCGGGTGACAGGCTTATTGTCGTCAGGCCCCCTGCAGCCGGGGCATTTGTTCTTTTCCCGCAGGTATGCCACGCAGATGTTGCAGTTCATGCCGCAGGGAGCTATTAGTGAGGCATTGTCAGGGGATTTCACAATATCAAACCGTCATTTTTTATTTTGCAGTGCAACTCCCACGGTTATGGTCATCACTGGGATGATCAGATACCGTAACCCTATCTGGGTGAAATAATCCCCTACAGGCATCCCGAACATCGAGACCAATACAACCAGGTCCAGCAGCAGGTTGATAAAGAGCCAGGTAAGTCCCAGTGTGATTCCTTCCTTAAGATAGCCCGCACCTATCCCTTTGAAATATGAGATCAAAAGAAAAGCAGCAGTAACGGAACCGACCACTATCATGATAGATTTGAAAAGGGATATGTCGATTGTCAGTTCCCCTTCTCTTGTATAAAAGAGCAAGGAGGCTACAAACGGGACAAGCCATGAAAGGAAACCGTAAGCCACATTCTTGAGATATTTGTTTTGCATGATAGGTATTCAAAAATTGTTTCTATATAAAGAGTTGCGTTCTGGGCGGGAAGTGCTGATATAGACCGGCAATCGAAAGCATAACTGCAACCGTGTTTGAAGTCTTAGCAATTGTTTAATAAGTGTACTTGCTTTACTATAAATTAGCTGACAACAGCAAATAGCAAAACTGATACAACGAAGCCAGTAATCACGGGGGATCCTATGAAGAAGTTAATAATAATGTTTCTTCTGGCACTTGTCATTCTTGGTGCGGGATGCACAGAGAACAACAACGATGAGCCAGAGATCTCAGATGACGCCGTCATCACCCATCTGACCTATGGAGCTTTCACCTTGCCTGAGATGGCAGTTCAGGAGCTTATTGTCAACTCCACGGCTGTCAATCTGAGCTATTATAACTATGACAACGAACTGACAGCCAGGTACATCAAGCCAATAGACAGGCAGACACGCAACAATCTGATTGAGCTGTTCAGGGACAACGATTTCACAGGGATGGACGATCTCTATGAACCGCAGGAAGGACAGCCAATAGTTGCCGACACCGGAACCCTGGAAATAACAGTGGTTCAGGAAGGAATGAACAAGACCGTAAAGGTTGACCCGTATTTCGATGACTACATGCCTGCCGGTCTCAGGGAAATAAATGATGCCTTGGTCGATCTGAGAGGCTATGCCCTGTCAATCTCCGAGGATGAGGCAAAAGCAATTGCTGAGGAATGGGTCATGAGCGCACCCACATACAGCTTCGATGGTTCCGGCCTGGTTCTTGTGGACTACCAGTCAGGTGTGAACTATCCTGAGGAACACGTGCTCACCTACAACTTCACCAGCAGCCACGGCGGTTACGGTAACAGGACAGACCAGATGGTCACCCAGGTGATCACCAACCACACCATCGAAGTGATATTATACAACAGCAATGTCGTGTCCGCGATCATCGATGGCGTATGGGACGAAAGAGAACAGGTGATGCTGGAATATTTCAGGATGGAATCTGGCCGCGTGAACTGCACCGAGGCACCCTGGCAGCTCTGGTACGCAGAAGGCAACATAAATTTCATCAAAGAGCCTACCGAGGAGGAACTGGCAATAGCCTACTTCGGCGCAGTACACGGCATCGAGATATCGGACTTCATTGCCGAAGGTCCGGAGAATGGCATGTGTCGCTACAGCCTGACATCTAAGGCTGAGCATGTGCCTGCACTGGAACAGATGGGATGGCAGCGGGTGTAAGCCTCTAGCATCCCATACACTTTTTTAAGCCGGTGGGCAAACATTGACGTAACCACTTTTATATGCAATCAGGTCCAACTGAAATTGGGGGAGTAGTCAGGACCATTTACCGAAGGTCATTTCCCTCAAAGCAATTCATTGGGGGACGTTGATATGGAAAGCATCAGATCTGTTAATCCTGCCACAGGGGAGATTATCGGGGACTTTGAACTGGACACGGGATACATCGTGGAAGATAAGATAGGGTTATCTGTCAAAGATTTCAGGGACTGGAAAAGCACAACGCCTTTTGACAGGTCCATGTACCTTGATAATGTCGCAGGCATACTCAGGGAGAGAAAACAGGAATTGGCCGAGATAATCACCAGAGAGATGGGTAAACCTATAAGGGAATCCCTGGGAGAGATAGAGAAGTGCGCAGTGCTCAGCGAGTATTTTGCCCGTAACGTCGAAAGGTTCCTTGCGGCTGAGTTCGTGGATACTGATGCCGAAACCTCCGGTTTCCTGTACGAGCCCCTGGGGGTTATCCTTAATATAATGCCCTGGAACTTTCCCTTCTGGCAGGCAATGAGGACAGCCATCCCCGCAATTGCCGGAGGTAATGTGATATTGCTCAAGCATTCCAGTAACGTGCCCGGATGCGCCCTTGAGATAGAGAAGATATTCTGCGCAGCCGGGATAGCTCCCGGAGTATACCAGACCCTGCTTATAGGAGGAGAGATGGCTTCAGGCCTGATATCCAGGAACGAGGTCAGGGCAGTATCCTTTACCGGGAGTAACCCTGCCGGGCAAAAGGTGGCAGCTGAGGCAGGTCGCTACATGAAGAAGTATGTGATGGAGCTTGGTGGCAGTGACCCTTTTATCGTACTGCGGGATGCGGATGTGGAAAAAGCAGCCGAGGCTGCCGTAAAGTCCAGGTTCCGTAATGCCGGACAGAGTTGTACTGCAGCCAAGCGCTTCATTGTTGATGAAGCAATAGCTGAGGACTTCACGGAAGGGTTTGTAAGGAGGACAGAAAAACTCAAGATAGGCGACCCCATGGACCCTGCCACTCAGATGGGCCCCATGATAAGTGCAAAGCAGCGGGAGAAACTGCAGAAGCAGGTCGATGATACACTGAAGATGGGTGCCGATGTCCTGCTTGAGGGGGGAGCCACGGAAGGGGACGGGTTCTTTTATATGCCAACAATACTCAGTCACGTAAAGGAAAATGCCCCTGTGCTCACTGAGGAAACCTTCGGGCCTGTGGCTCCCATAATAAAGTTCAGTGAAGAGAGGGAGGCCGTCAGGCTGGCCAACAGTACAAGGTTCGGGCTTGGTGCAAGTATCTGGACCGAGGACAGGGACAGGGCCATGGACCTGATAAGGAACATACAGGCTGGCGTCATTGCCATCAACCACATGGTAACATCAGACCCTGCCCTGCCCTTTGGAGGCTACAAGGAAAGCGGCATCGGCAGGGAGCTGTATCGTGTAGGCATGCAGGAGTTCATGCAGATCAAGTCCTTGAAAATATACTAAGGCGTGTGAAAAATGAAGGGTAGCGACCTTTTCGTGAAATGCCTTGAGAATGAAGGCGTAGAATATATATTCGGGGTTCCCGGGGAGGAGACTGTCGACCTGATGGATTCCCTTTCACGGTCCGGTATAAAGTTCATTGTCACCAGACATGAACAGGGTGCCGCCTTCATGGCGGATATGTACGGAAGGATGACACACAGACCCGGAGTCTGCCTTGCGACCCTGGGACCGGGTGCTGCGAACCTGATTACAGGGGTTGCCGATGCCCAGTTAGATAAAGCACCCCTGGTAGCCGTCACCGGACAGGCGGGGCTTGAGAAGACACACAAGGAATCGCACCAATACATTGACATGGTTGCCATGTTCAGGCAGGTCACAGCCTGGAACTCCAGGATCACAAGACCCGATTTCATACCCGAGATCATTCACAAGGCCTTTGATATCGCTATTGACAGGCCCGGATCGGTGCATATAGAACTTCCGGAGGACATTGCTACAGAAGACAGCAAAAAGGAGCCTCTCTTCAAAAGAGGTCGTCCTCACATGACGATGTATGACGAGCAGGATCTTAAAAAAGCTGCTGAAATGATCAGGGAGAGCTCAATGCCCCTTATACTTGCAGGGAACGGCGTCTTCAGGGGAGAAGCTGCCAGCGAACTTCGGAAATTTGTCACATTCTCCGGCCTGCCTGTTGTCACCACATTCATGGGCAAGGGAGCGATACCGGCAGACGACGAGCATTACCTTGGCTCAATGGGAATCAAGGACAGGGACCACGTAATGTGCGGCATGGAGATGGCCGATCTTGTGATAACTGTGGGTTACGATTATGTGGAATACAGTCCTCGTTCCTGGAATCCTGACGGTTCGAAGAGGATAATCCATATACACTCCGACCATCCCGAGACAGACGAGAGCTATATCCCGGATATCATACTGCCCGGAAACATCAGGCAGGCACTGTCAGGACTGAACGAGCAGTGTGATTTCAAGAAGGAAATGCCTGAAAGGTTCAGCAAGGTGCGCTCAAGGATGATGGCGGAGCTTGAGGATTTCAAAAATGATGCATCTTTCCCGATGAAACCCCAGAAGGTGATCTATGATATCAGGGAATGCCTCTCAAGGAACGATATACTTGTAAGCGACGTGGGTGCTCACAAGTTATGGATCGGAAGGCTTTTCCCTGCGTACGAGGCAAACACTGTCTTTATCTCCAACGGCCTTGCCTCAATGGGATTTGCACTCCCTGCGGCCACACTTGCAAGTTTCCTGAAACCCGAACGCAGGGTTGTCGCAGTTGCAGGGGATGGTGGATTCCTGATGAACGTGCAGGAGCTGGAGACCGCTGTCAGGCTCGGATGCAGCCTTGCAATGGTCATATTCAATGATTCCAGGTATGGGCTCATAGAATGGCATGAGAAAAGGAAGTTTGACCAGAGTACAGGCACTGATTTCACAAATCCTGATTTTGTGAGGCTTGCAGATAGTTTCGGAGCAAAGGGGGTAAGGATAGAGAATGCAGAAGAGTTCAGGCCCAGATTAAAGGAGGCTCTTAATGCGGGCGGGGTCTGGATATTTGATGTGAGGGTTGATTACTCGGAAAACTTCAGGCTCACGGAGAAACTGAGCAGTAATGTCTGCGAACTCTGATGGCCTGTGTGAAGGTTTTTAAATCTATTCTGCCTATGGGCAGGTATGCGCTCCCGGGCCATTGCAACTGGTAAGGAAATTCTAAAGCACTATCAGGTTATCGGGGATATTGCCATCGTATCCGTTCCGCAGGAAATGGAGGACTGCAAGCCAGGGATCGCCGATGCCGTCATGGACAGGTCGCATAAGGTAAGGACAGTGCTTAACAAGGTCTCAAAGGTCGAGGGCAACAGGAGAGTTGCCGATTTTGAGATTCTTGCAGGTGACAGTACTGAGACCTTGCACCGGGAGTTTGGATTTGCCTACCGGCTGGACCTGAGGAAAGCTTTTTTCAATGCTGGCCTGGGATCTGAAAGAATGAGGGTGGCGTCGCAGGTACAGCCTGGAGAGCACGTCCTTGTCCCGTTCTCCGGTGTCGGGCCCTTTGCTATACCTGCAGCTTCCGCGGGGGCAGATGTAGTTGCACTGGAAATGAACTTCGATGCCTGCAAATGGCTTGCCGGGAACTGCAGGCTGAATAAGGTCGAAGAGAGTGTCCATATCATAAACGCCGATGCCGGCTGCATGAGCCGGCTTCTGCGATGTCGCTTCGACAGGGCGATAGTCCCCACGCCCTACGGGATGGACCATTTCCTCGAGACCGTATATCCGCTGATTGAAACAGGAGGTCATATTCATTTCTATACCTTCAAGATGAAGGAGCAGATCCCCGGACTGGTCGGGATGTACGAGGAACTGGGGCTTGATGTGTTATCCTATCGCAGGTGCGGGAACGTGGCACCAGGGGTCAGCAGGTGGGTTTTCGATCTCAGGAAAGAATAGCAGGGAATAAGTAAGGAATAAAAAGAGAAAGACAGGCAGCCCTGATCACATGGATTCAGGAGCGCCTATTCCAAGTGTGTCGAGTGTGTTTGCAAGCACTATCCTTGCGCAATCCACAAGTGCAAGCCTGCTTGCCCTTATGTCGTCCTCCTCGGCAGTGAGTACGGGTACGAACCTGTAGAACTGGTTGAAGGAGTCTGCCAGTTCCCGGGCATAGATGGCCATGGCGTTTGGCTTGAGCTCCCTTGCAGAGGTTTCCAGCACGCTGTCAAAGGAGGCCATCTTCTTGATAAGGTCCACTTCGCTTAGCTCGACCAGTAAGGAAGGGTCTATTGGGACTGCTGGGTCCCAGAGGCCGTCCTCTCCGGCTTTCTTGAGGATGCTGCATGCACGCGCATGGGAGTACTGTATGTATGGGCCCCCCTGCTTCTCGAAGTCCAGGGCCTCCTCCCAGTCGAAAACCGTGGATTTCTCAGGGGAGACTTTTACAATATCGTACCTGACAGCACCTATTCCCACGGTCCTTGCAACGTCCTTCTTGAACTCCTCGGACATTTCCGGGCGGCGCTTATCAACTTCAACGTAAGCCTGCTTCTCTATCTGGTCCAGCAGGTCGTCGGCGGAAATGAACTTGCCCCTGCGTGTGCTCATGGAGCCTTCGGGGAGCGATACGAATTCGAATATTACAACTTCGGGCTCGGGTTTGCCGAGCAGCCTCAGGGTTGCCTTGAGCTGTCCGGATATGAGCTTGTGGTCGGCTCCCAGCACATCTATCATCCTGTCAGCCCTTTCGCTCTTCCATTCATGATAAGCCAGATCGCGGGTCGTGTAAAGGGATGTGCCGTCGGTACGCTGTATGACCAGGGTCTTTTCAAAACCGTAATCCGACAGGTCAACTACGAGTGCCCCATTATCGATCTCGGTCTTGCCTGTGGCCCTGGCTTCGTCTATTATCCTAGAAACTGCACCCGAGCGGATAAAACCGGACTCATGCGGGAAACTGTCGTGCTGCACGTTCATGCGGAGCAGGGTTTCCTTGATACCTGCTATGGCCAGGGAGACAGCTTCATCAAAGCCCTTGATGGTTTTCTCATCACCCTTTTCCACAAGCTGCATTAGCCTGTCGATCTCAGCCACCTTGGCCGGGTCTGCATTCAGGTCAACGTTGGCCTTGATGTACACGTCAGCAATAGCATGGTCAGGCTTTCTGGTCCTGTCGAACTCGAAGCGGGAGAGCGCCCATGATACGATGGCTATCTGGCGGCCCATATCGTTGACATAGTACTGGGTCTCCACATCGTATCCCGCACGCCTGAGCACTCTTTTGAGAGTGTCACCGATGATGGAATTGCGTATGTGGCCCACGTGCAGAGGGCCGTTAGGGTTTGCAGACGTATGCTCCAGCAGTATGCGTCCATTGCAGAAACCTCCCCCGAACTCTGATGTCTCGGTCCTTATCCTGAACACAGTATCATCGACATAATCGCGTGATGCGTCTATATTGATGTAAGGACCTACTGCAGTGACCTTTCCGATAAGGGAGCCGTCGGGAAGGAAAACTGCATCTGCTATTCTTTGTGCAAGGTCCTTGGGACTCTGCTTTGCCTGGGAAGCAAGCCTGAAGGCAACCTTTGAGGCTATATCGGCATGCTGGGACGACTCCAGCCCGAGATCATCCGCCTGCAGGCCCATGGATGCAAGAGCATCCGTAAGAACTGAAGTAACCTGTTTTTTGAACTCAAGGAACAAAATAACACCTCAATATAAGATCAAACGCCTGTGTTGAACCTCAGGATAGCCACAATGCCACCGAATGCGTTGAACAGCTGGGAACCCTCATCAAAATCAGTGGAGATGAATTCCACATTGGTGGCCATCTGGTCTGCAAGCTCGGATAGTTCGTCCACAATATCCGCCCTCTCGACAACTTCAAGGGTGGTACCGCATACAGGGCATTGTCCTCCGGCTTCGGTCTGCTCTCCTGGCTTGAAATCCTTGGTGATCTTGTTCTCGTAGTCTCCTGTGGGACAGCGCAGGGTGATCCTTTCGGCCCTGAGACCCTCTGATATCATCAGCACCTCCACGGCACCGATGCTGAGATTATGACGCACCTGGGCCTCACCATATGCGGCTTTTCCTGAGTCCGACACAAGCTCCCTGAGGAAACGCTGCATGAGCTTCTTCTCCACCATCAGGTCAAGGTCGGAAAGCCTCTCACTGGCTGCATTGACAAGCTCCGAGAGACCTGACTCGTCAGTGTAGGCGATATCGAACATGCCGAGGATCTTCTTCTGGATCTCGTGATGGAAGAACTCACCGGCCTCGAACTCCTCTTTTGTGGGGGAGGGACCGCCTATGAGCACGCCTTCAAAATCCTTATGGTTCACTGCCATAAATACCTCGCTGGCAGCATCGCCTATGCGCTTGTAGAACTCATGGATGGCAATAAGCCTCAGTTGCTGGAACCTGTGGGCACTCTGACCTCCCTTCCTCTGCTTTCCGGGAACTGCAGATGTAAGATGCCTGTAGGCCTCTATGTGCTTACCCACCAGCAGGCCGACCGTGGCCTCCCTCCTGTCAAGTACCAGCAGGCCGTATGTCTTGGCATCCCTCAGCATCTCCTCGAGAGGTTCAAGGTAGAATGAGGAATCACAATGGTACCTGTAGGTGATGATAGGCTGGGGCGGTTCAACGATGGTGGTCTCCATATTGGTCTTGTTGGCACCTATGTCCACAGCACCAGTGAAAAATACAATACCGTTCTCCGGAACCTCTACGTACCTGAGCCTTGAGAGCAGGGAATCCAGGGCACCCTGGACATTGTCCCTTGTGACCTTTGACTTGATGTTGGCTGCCTGGCCGTGTTCTGTCCTGAGCTGGGAGGTGATATCGGATATTTGCTTGTTGGGAGGAATATAGAGAGATATCAGCTCGGTACCGCGGCCCTTCTTGGTGCGCAGCTCCTCAAGCTTCTTTTTGAATTCATATTTAGAATGAGCAGATTGTTCTGACATATTGGAAATACTCCGAAATTAAACTGCATTTAAGATGCTTTCATATCTTCGATTAGATTGAGGTGCATATGTACACCTAACTATAAATATAGATTGTGACAGGATATTGAAAATATTGCGATATTCAGTATCATAACATAGGTTCATGCCAGATGTGATACCGTGCCGTCCTTAGACAGCAGCACGACCCGGCTTATCTCAACATCGTCAGCGATCCTGTATCCAAGCAGGGCGGCAAGCCTGTCCGAGAACTCAAGCACTTCATCATGTGAAGGCATAGCTTCCCGGGGGAGTCTCTTCCTTGAGAAACCCAGGTGCATGTAAGCTTTGACCTCGATATAATCAGGCTCAGCTTTGCGTATCAGCTCTGCGTAACCCTCGGGATCGAACATGTTGACATCCTTTATGAGAGTTATGCGTATAACGGTCCTGGTGTTCTTTTCTTTCAGTACCTCCAGGGAGCGCCCTATGCGTTCCCAGAGGTCTGCCGATCTGGGACCGCACACCTTCTCATAGGTCTCCCTGTCGGGTGCATCAAGACTCATGTAAAGCTGGGAAGGATTTATGCGTTCCATCATTTTAGGGTTGGTCCCGTTACTCACAACAAAAGTGGTGAAACCCTGATTCGTGAACTCATCGATGAGTTCAGGGAGATATGGGAAAAGAGTAGGCTCTCCTGAAAGTGATACTGCTACATGCCTGGGCTCGTTGCCCTCCAGCCAGCGCTCTTTCGGGGCAGAACCTCCAAAGCCTGAGATGAGCTTTCTCTGGGACTCGATACAAGACCCCACTATTTCCACTGGAGAGTCCCATTCCACGGGAGTCGCCACGTCGATCTCAGTGGGTCTCCAGCAGTGCAGGCATCTCTGGTTGCACATGAGCGTCGGTGTCATCTGGAGGCACCTGTGAGATTCTATGCCATAAAAAGTGTTCTTGTAGCATGCACCCTCATCCTGCATGGACCTGCGAAGCCAGAGGCAGGTCTTGACGGCGGAGTGCCTGCCTGCAAGGCTGTAACCCTGCTTTCTCAGCAGGCTGTTGAAATCGGTTATATCCTCAGTCTTTTCTCTTCTTCTCGACATTTGAGCTGTAGTTGATATTCAGGATATATATAATGTATGGAAAAGTTCCACTGGAAAGAATGTACAATCAGTAAAAGGAAAAAGAGGCAGTACTTTCTAAACAAAAAGTATATCATAGGCCTGGAACTACCTTCTGATATGAGTTTCCTGCGCAAGATATATGATGGATCCCTGGAAAAAAGAAAGGCCAGCAACATCGAAAAGGATGCTGTCGAGGCTTACAGCAAAGGGCATGTGTATGTAAAACTGGGCTACTACGAGCAGGCAATTGACTCTTACATAAAGGCCGAGGAGCTTTGGAATTCTTTAGGGGACCTCCTTTCTGCACGGGAAATGGAAGAAGAAGCCTCAGAAGCATATGTACGTGCCGTAGAAACCTGGTTTGACAGGAGTTTTGTACTTTATAAGACAGGTAGATGTGAAGAGGCATTGCAACTTATTGACAGTACTCTCGAAAGACAAGCGAACAACCCGGAAATATTCTGCAGCAAAGCGCTGATCCTCTTTGAGAAAGGGGATTATGAGAATGCGCTCAAGTGCCTTGATGACGCCCTGAACCTGGATGCCGGGGACTCTGGTGCCTGGTGCTATAAGGGGAATGTCTTGTGCAAGGTGGACAGATACGATGAGGCACTGGAAGCTTATGATAGGTCCATCCATCTATCAAATCCCCTGGAGTTCAGGTTCCCTCGCTTTGCATGGATATCGAGAAGCCCCTCATCGCAGATCAAATCAGATTCGGCACAGGCCTGGTATTGCAAAGGTATAGCCCTTTTTGAGCTTGAAAGATATGAAGAAGCACGTGACGCGTTTGGAAATTCACTACAGATAGAACCAGGCTTTGAGGAAGCAAAGAAGCTATGGTCACTTTGCTCTAAAAAAGCATAAACAGGACATAGCTGAACTGTATGGGACTGAGGAACTGCTAAGGACTCTGCAAAAATTAATTAAAAGCTATTAAAGGGCAATCAAAGATGGTGATGTGCCACCTTTAATTGCCCTGTCCTTTTTCTCTCGTGTAATTAATCAGTATTTGTGGCCCTTTGCCATCTCCACCATCGCCCTGAGGTTCTCGGTAGGTGTCTTGCTGACAATACCGCATCCCGGTGCAAGAAGTCCTACGCCTGCATCCAGCACTTTCTGTGATGCTTCCTTTACCACTTCGGG